>NZ_JBFTZN010000030.1:0-33524 GCF_056406775.1 Allobosea sp. P1_A7 | reverse complement strand
GTGCAGCGCCCCGCGCCTGCCCGGCCGGAGCTCTCCATCGTCGTCCCCGTTCACAACGAGGCCGATAATCTGCCGCTTCTCGTCGAGCGCCTGAAATCCGTGCTGACAGGCGTGGTTTCGTCCTGGGAAATGATCTGCATCGATGACGGCAGCCGCGACGGCTCGCTCTCCGTGCTGCGCCTGCTGAACGCCAGCGACCCGCGCATCAATGCCGTGTCGTTCAGCCGCAATTTCGGCAAGGAGATCGCCATCGCCGCCGGGCTCGACCATGCTTCGGGCGATGCGGTGGTGATCATGGACGCCGATCTGCAGCATCCGCCGGAAACCATCCTGACCTTCCTCGCCAAGTGGCGGGAAGGATATCTCAACATCTACGGCCAGCGCGCCGACCGCTCGGGCGAGAGCCGGCTGAAACGCGGCTTCGCCAAGGCTTTCTATCGGGTCTTCGCCAGTTTCGGCGAGACGGAGTTGCCGGAGGGCGCGGGCGATTTCCGCCTGCTTGACCGCCGTGTTGTGGACGCATTGCGCGCCCTGCCGGAGCGGGCACGGTTTTCCAAGGGTCTCTATGCCTGGGTCGGCTTCCCCTCGACCGGCGTGATCTTCGAAGTCGCCGAGCGCCAGCACGGCGTCACCAAGTTCAGCTTCCGCAAGCTGTTCAGCTTCGCCTTCGACGGGTTGTCCTCGTTCTCGACCGTGCCGCTCAAGATAGCGACCTGGACGGGGGTGATCATCGCCCTGATCTCGACCTTCAGCGCCTTGTTCTTCCTGTTGCGGACGCTGCTCTACGGCACCGACCTGCCTGGCTTCCCTTCGCTGATCGTGTCGATCATGTTCTTCTCGGGCATCCAGCTGATTTCGCTCGGGCTGATCGGCGAGTATGTCGGACGCATCTTCGCGGAAGTGAAGCGCCGGCCACTCTACCTGATCGGCGAGCGGGTCGGTTTCAACGCGCGCGCCGTCGATCATCCGCGCGGCGACGCATTGCCGCCATTGATCCGCTAAGAATGGTGCAGACGATTCGGCTTGTTCCGGCGCAGGCGAGCGCGCCTTGGGGCAAGAGCGAGGCCTGGAGTTCGAGCATGACGCCGTCCTCACGCCGGAAACCACATCCCGGCCGCATGCGCTGATGTTCAGGAAGATCCTGTCCGTTGGCGGCTTCACGCTGCTCTCCCGCCTGAGCGGTTTCCTGCGCGACATCGCTCTCGCCGCCGTGCTCGGCGCCGGCGCGATGATGGATGCTTTTTCCGTCGCGTTGCGGCTGCCCAATCATTTCCGCGCGATCTTCGGCGAGGGCGCCTTCAACCAGGCCTATATCCCGGCCTATGCGCGCATCAGGCAGCAGACCGGAGACGCCGCGGCGGCGCTCTTCGCCAACCGCGTCTTCACGCTGAACCTGATCGTGCAGGTCGTTCTGCTCGCACTCGCCCTGCCCCTGATGCCCGAGGTCGTGCGCCTGCTCGCGCCCGGCTTTGCCAACGATCCTCAGCGCTTCGAGCTTGCGGTCGCGCTGACGAGGATCACCTTCCCCTATCTGCTCTTCATCACGCTGGTGACGTTGCTCGCCGCGAACCTGAACGCCGTCGACCGTTTCGCAGCCGCAGCGGCAGCGCCGGTCCTGCTCAACATCTGCCTGATCGCGGCACTGTTCATCGCCTTCCTGTTTCCGAGCGCAGCCTATGCCGCCGCCTGGGGCGTCGCCGTCGCGGGCCTGCTCGAATGGCTGCTGCTGGTGCTTGCGGCCCGGCAGGCCGGCGTGTCGACGGCGCTGACGCGCCCGCGTGTCGATGCCGATGTGAAGAGCTTTCTCAAGGCTTTCGGCCCGGCCGTCATCGGCTCCGCCGGCGTGCAGATCGCGCTGTTCGCCGACACGATCATCGCCTCCCTGCTGCCGCGTGGCGCCTATGCCTCGCTCTACTATGCCGAACGGCTCTACCAGCTGCCGATCGGCGTGATCGCGATCGGGGTGGGTACGGTGCTGTTGCCGACCATGAGCCGCCTGATCGCGGCCGGCGATATCCACGGCGCGGACAAGGCGCAGAACCGGGCCGTGGCGCTGACGCTGGTCATGGCCGCCCCCTTCGCCGCAGCCTTCCTCGCCATCCCGGAGCTGATCGTCTCGGCCCTGTTCGAACGCGGCCGTTTCGATGCGGCGGCAAGCCAGGCGGCGGGCGCAGTGCTGTTTGCCTATGCAATCGGGCTCCCGGCCATCGTGCTGATCCGCTCGCAGGTCTCCGCCTTCCAGGCTCGTGGCGACACCACGACGCCAATGCTGGTTTCGCTTGCCGCCATCGCCGCCAATGTCGCACTCAAGCTGCTGCTCTGGCGCGATTTCGGCGCGCCCGGGCTTGCGTTGGCGACGGCAACCGGAGCCTGGATCAATGTCGGTGCCTTGTTCGTCCTGGCGCTGCGCCGCGGCTGGACGAAACCGGACCGGCAGCTTCCCGGGCTGATCGTCATCACCCTCGCAGGTGGTGTGATTGCCGGGCTGGTCGCCCGTGTGCTCGCGCCCGGTGTCCTGGCCGCACTGGCGCATGTCCCGGTCGAGCCGCGCCTTCTGGCACTCACCGCGATCGGGCTGGTGGCCGCGAGCCTCTATCTCGTGATCGTTGCTGGCGGGTTGAAGGCGGCAGGCCTGTTCCGGCTCCTGCGCTGACCGGCAGATTCGTCAGGCCCTGAGCCGGGCTGCTCCGGAGCGAATGCGCGCGGCGGCCTCCGCAACCATGCGCTCGACGATCTCGGCTGCCGTCGGGATATCCGAAATCAACCCGGCAGCCTCGCCGAAGATCACTGCGGCGCCCTGCGGATCGCCGGCCATGAAAGCCGCCTTGTAGGCCGGGGCCTCCGCTTCGATCACGTCCTTGAGTTCATGGTCCCGGCCAACCCATTTCGCAATGAAGGCGTTGGCGCTGACCCGGATATCGAACGGTCTTGGCCAGTCGAGCTGGCGGACGATATCGGGGAGCGACGAGCGCACGGTCTCGTCCCCCGTCGCGGCGACGGCGACCGCATGGTGATTGGCGTGAACCAAGGCCTCACGGCTCGCCCAGAAACGCGTACCGACCAGAACGCCGTCTGCCCCCAGCATCAGGGCCGCCGCGAGTCCACGGCCATCGGCGATGCCGCCCGCCGCCAGCAGCAAAGTATCAGGGCTTTCGCGTGCGAGCAGATCGGCCACTTCCGGCACGAAAGGCAGGGTCCCGCGCGCTTGACCGTGACCACCGGCTTCGGCGCCCTGCGCGACGATGACGGCTGCGCCGGCCCGCAGCGCCTGCCGGACATGAACAATCGACTGGCACTGGCAGATCATCGGCACGCCAGCCGCCGCGATCTCGCCCGCAAAGGGTGCAGGATCGCCAAAGGAGAGCATCAGCGCCGCAGGCTGATGCTCGAGAACCTTGCAAAGCAAATGCGGCTGCCTCGCAAGCGACCAGGTGATGAAGCCGCAGCCGGTCCGGGTATTGCCGGCTGCGGCGAATTGCTGGTCCAGCCAGGCATCATCGCCGTAACCGCCGCCGATCAAGCCCAGCCCGCCGGCGCGCGTCACAGCGGCGGCCAACGCCCCGCCCCCGGCCAGAGCCATCGGCGCGGACAGGATCGGATGATCGATCCCGAAGCGCTCGGTGAGCCGGGTGGCGAGGCACGCCACAGTGACTAGGCGGTCTTGGAGTGCGCGAAGTCCATGTAGAGTTCGCGCGCCTTGCGGAACAGCGGGCCGGGCTGGAGCGCGGTGTTGTCGATCCGGGAAACGGGCATGACCTTCGAGTAGTTGCCGGAGATGAAGATCTCGTCGGCCTGCTCGAAATCGCTGTAGCGCAGGCTGGTCTCCTCGACCGTGATACCGTCCTGGCGCAGCAGCGAAATGACGCGCTGGCGGGTGATGCCGTTCAGGAAGGTGCCGTTCGCGACCGGGGTCTTCACCACGCCGTCCTTGGCCATGAAGATGTTGGACGTCGCCGTCTCCGCGACATTGCCAAGCATGTCGAGCACCAGCGCGTTGTCGAAACCGGCCGCCTTGGCGGCGCGCAGGACACGGGCATTGTTGGGGTAGAGGCAGCCGGCCTTCGAGTCCGTCGGCATGGTCTCGAGCGTCGGGCGGCGATAGGCGCCCTGCGTCACCGAGAAGCCGTTCGACGGCACCGGCATCGGAGCCTCGAAGAGGCAGAGGCAGAACTTGGTCGACTCAGGGTCGGCCATGATGGTCGAGAGACCGTCTGCCTCGCCCCAGTACATCGGCTTGACATAAAGCGCCGTGCCCGGGGCGAATTTCTTCGCGCCTTCATAGGTCTTGGCGATGATCTCCTCAGCCGACATCGTCGCCTTCAGGCCGAGCGCATGGGCCGAGCGGTTTACGCGAGCCGCATGCTTGTCGAGATCGGGCGCCTTGTCCTCGAAATAGCGAGCCCCGTCGAAGACGGTCGAAGCCAGCCAGCTGGCATGGGTCCGCGGGCCCATGATGCCCGGATTTCCCTCATGCCATTCACCTTCGAACCAGCTCCAGGTTTGCGAATACCAAGCCATAACCATCCTCGATTTTGTCAGTGTTATTGACCGACACCGTCTGCCGCCCCGCCGCGCGCGTCAACATGCCGAAGGCCCTCCGGCAATGACGTCATGTGATGGAAGCAATGCAGCCGGGTGATGGATCACAAGCCAAAGGCGCGGGCGAGCGAAACCACCGCCATGCCGACGACAAGTGCCAGAAGCTCGCTTCGGCGCAGTACCATGCTGCCGACAGCGGCCAGCAGCGCCAGCGCCGCAGCAAGCCCCAGACGCTCGACCAATGGCAGCACGGTTGCGACGACGATCGAGCCCGGCAATGCGGCCAGCCCGCGCCGGACATGCGGCGTGAGAGGGATGAACCCCATCAACACCACGCCCGAGATGCGACAGAGATAGGTGGCGATCGCCATGGCGGCGATCGCTGCCCAGGCTCCCCAGCCGGCGAGATCAGGCAGCGTCATCGAGGAAAGCTCCAGCGACCGCGCCAGAGAGCGCTCCGACGATGATGAAGGCATAGCCATCGACCAGCTTGGCCGTGACAAGCGCCACGATGCCCGCAACCAGCCAGGGCCGCGCCGCCTTCCGGCCACGCCAGAGCGGCACGATCATCGCTGCGAAGAAGATCGGCATCACGAGATCGATGCCATAGCGTCGCGGATCACTCACCAGCGAGCCGAGCAGATATCCCGGCACGGTGGCAAGAACCCAGACAACCCAGAGCAGGAGTCCGCCGCCGATCAGCACGCCGAGATCGCGCCCACCCTCGGCGTGATAGCGCGTTCCGACCAGCCAGTTCGCATCGGTGAAGAAGAACAGATGCAAGGCGTTGAGGGCCCGCGGAAAACGCGAGAACCAGGGCTGAAGCGACGCACCTTGCAGCACCATCCGCGCATTCACCGTCGCGGTGACGGCTGCAAGGCCGGCGATCGCCCCCCAGGTCCATTCCGGCCGCCAGAGTTCCATCGCCACGAGCTGCGCGACCCCGGCATAGACAATCGCGCTCATCATCACGGTTTCCAGCAGGCTCAGGCCCTTCGCCGCGGCGGCTGCACCGAAGGCAACCGCGAAAACGATGATGCCCGGGAGCACCACGGAAATCTTGCGGACTCCCAGAATCATGCCGCGCCAGGTCACGGGCGCGCGCGCTTCCTTCGGGAGTGGGTCGGGTGACGACGTCATGCTTCTTCCATGGACCAAGCAGGCCCCGCGTCAACGGGTCCAGGCGGCGCCGTTGCATGAATTCCATGCAGGGCGGCGCAACGCGGATCAACAGAGGCGACGGAACGCCCCGAGCCCGCTAGCATTCCGCGATGCTCTGGCTGACCTCGATCGATACAAAGGCCTCCACACTCCCCGCGGTCTGGCTGATCCCGACCAGCGAGCGACCGGCCAATCTGATGGAGCGCGCGCGGCTCAGACGTAGCGTGGCTGGGCTCGTGCTGGACCACCAGCTCGGCCAGCCGGCCGCCACCAGTGAGATCGGCCATGACGAGCGGGGCCGGCCGCTGCTCGTCGGCCCCGCTGGCCGCGACCTGCATCTTTCTCTCGCGACGCGCTCAGGCATCGTTGCCGTGGGCCTTGCCGAGCGGCCGATCGGCGTCGATGTCGAGCGGGTGGAGCAGCAAACAGAGCCGCCGCTGGCCGTTCTGCACCCCACCGAAAGGGACATTCTGCTTGCCCTGCCTGCGGCTGAAAGACCGCTCGCCTTCGCGCAACTCTGGAGCGCGAAGGAAGCCTATGTGAAGGCACTGGGCACGGGCTTCGCGCACGCGCCCGAACGCTTCTGCGTGAGCTTCCTGGCGGAAGGATTCTTCACGGTCGAGGACGCGGGCGTTCGCTCCATCGGTCTCGGAGCGGCCCGCCTCATGAAAAACGGCGACCAGGAAGACCTGGCCGCCGCGATTGTCGTTCTTGCCTGAAGGGCGGCTTAGCCGGGCTGGTTCACCGGCTTGCGCTTCAGGACGTAGCCGATGATGCAGACGAGCGCCGCGCCGAGAGCCGCGCTGACATAATGGGGCAGGTTCGCAGGCCCGACGCCGAGCGGGTTGACGTCCGTCGAGACCGCCTTGACCCAGGTCGGCATGTTCACCTGCAGCCATTGCAGCACGGCGATATCACCCAGAATCATCTCTGCCGCGATCCAGCCGAGCAGTGCAGCGCCAATCCAGATCAGGATCGGGAAACGCTCGATGATCGAGGTCAGGAGCTGCGCGCCCATGATGATCAGCGGGATCGAGAGCAGCAAGCCGAAGATGAAGAGCTCAGGGTGGCCCTTGGCGGCGCCGGCGATCGCGATGACGTTGTCGAGGCTCATCACGGCATCGGCGATGGCGATGGTGCGCACGGCCTTCCAGAGATTGTCCGCTGCCTTGATGTCGGTATGCGCTTCCTCTTCACCCTTGGCGAGCTTGACCGCGATCCAGAACAGCAAGAGGCCGCCGACGACCTTCAGATAGGGCACGGCCAGCAGATAGGTGACCACCAGAGCGAAGGCGATACGCAGGCCGACCGCCGCACCCGCGCCGAGCCAGATGCCGACCTTGCGCTGATTCTCCGGAAGGGAGCGGACGGCAAGCGCGATCACCACCGCGTTGTCGCCGGACAAGAGCAGATCGATCCAGATGATCTGCAGCAGCGAGATCCAGAATTGGCTCGACGAAAAATCCATTTTACGGTCAGTCCTCTATCAAGTTGCCGGGTCGGGCCGGCGTGATTTCAGCCAATAGCCAAGGCCGAGAACCAGCAGCGCTCCAAGGATCGCCGCCGGATATTCAAGCTGGTGCATCACTGCTGCACCAAATTGCGATGCGAACCAGGGGTCGCTATCGAGCATCTCGCCCGCGACCCAGCCGAGCAGCCCCGCCCCCGCCCAAACCAGGAGCGGGAACTGGGCCAGCAGGCGGGTGATCAAGGAGGCGCCGACGACGATCAGCGGGATCGAGATCACCAGCCCCGCCACCAGGAGCGGAATCGAGTCCTTGGCGACCGCAGCGATCGCCAGGACATTGTCGAGGCTCATGACGATATCGGCGATCGCAACCGTCTGAACGGCCTTCCAGAGCTTGCTGCTGGCGGCGATGGCGTCGTCGTCACCCTCGCCATCCTCCAGAACCAGCTTCACGGCGATCCAGAACAGCAGCACCGCGCCGGCGATGCGCAGGAAAGGCGCGCTCAGGAGCGAGGCCACCACGACCGTGAACACGACCCGCAGCAGCACGGCGACAATGGCGCCAAGCGCAATGCCCTTGGTGCGTTGCGCCGGTGCCAGCGCCCGACAGGCGAGCGCGATCACAACCGCGTTGTCGCCCGACAGCACGATGTTCAGCACGATGATTTCGAAGAGCTTGCCCCAGAGGAGGGGATCGGCCAGCGAAGCAGCGGTGAAATCCATGGATGAAGCAGCCTCTCGCGGAATATGATCGCTTTCTAGCCAATACCCTGGCTGGAGTCGCGCCCTTCTTGCTCAGCCCAGCGCTTGCTCGACTGCTCTGCCCGCAGCCTCGGTGCTCAAGGTTCCGCCGAGATCGCGCGTGCGCGTCCGGGCGTCTCCAAGGGCACGCTCGATCGCGGCCTCGATGGCCTTTGCGGCCTCGCGCTCGCCGAGATGGTCGAGCATCATCGCGCCTGACCAGATCTGGCCGACGGGATTGGCGATGCCCTGGCCGGCAATGTCGGGCGCCGAGCCGTGAACGGGTTCGAACAGCGAAGGGAATTCACGGGTCGGGTTGATGTTCCCCGACGGCGCGATGCCGATCGTGCCGGTGCAGGCCGGCCCGAGATCGGACAGGATGTCACCGAACAGGTTGGAGGCGACCACGACGTCGAAACGATCGGGATTCAGCACGAAATGCGCGGTGAGGATGTCGATATGGTACTGATCGACCGCGATATCCGGATAGTTCTTGGCCATCTCCTTCACCCGCTCGTCCCAGTAGGGCATGGTGATCGAGATGCCGTTCGACTTGGTGGCCGAAGTCAGCTTCTTGCGCGGCCGGCGCTGGGCGAGCTCGAAGGCGTATTTCAGCACGCGGTCGACGCCGACGCGGCTCATCACCGTCTCCTGCAGCACGATCTCGCGCTCGGTGCCGGCATACATGCGCCCACCGACAGAGGAGTACTCGCCCTCGGTGTTCTCGCGCACGACAAAGAAATCGATATCGCCCGGCTTGCGGTTGGCCAGCGGGCCAGGCACGCCGGGCATCAGCCGCACGGGGCGGAGATTGACATACTGGTCAAATTCACGCCGGAACAGCAGCAGCGAGCCCCAGAGCGAGATGTGGTCCGGCACCTGCGCCGGCATGCCGACAGCACCGAAATAGATCGCGTCATGCCCACCGATCTGGTCCTTCCAGTCGTCGGGAAGCATCTTGCCGTGCTTGGCGTAGTAGTCGCAGGAGGAGAAATCGAAGCTGTCGCAGCGCAGCTCGAAGCCGAACTTCTTCGACGCCGCTTCGAGCACCCGCAGACCTTCGGGCATGACCTCCTTGCCGATGCCGTCGCCGGCGATCACAGCGATGCGGTAGACGCGATTGGTTCCGGTCATGTGTCTTCTCCGAAGAAAGCCGTGAATTCGGCAGCGACGAGATCGGGGATCTCCTCCGCCAAATAATGGCCACCGGGCAAGGGCCGGCCTTGGACATTCTGTGCACGCTGGCGCCAGAGCGCCAGGGGATCGAAGCAGCGCCCGATCACGCCCTGCTCGCCCCAAAGCGCCAGCAGGGGCTGCTCAAGCTTGCGGCCACCATCCTCGTCGTCATGACGGAGGTCGATGGTCGCGGCCGCGCGATAATCCTCGCAGCTCGCGTGAATCGTCGCCGGATCGGCGAAGCAGCGCAGGTAGTGTTCAAGCGCCTCAGGCGCGAAAGGGGTCAGACCGGCGGAGCCCGAGCCGCATTTCTTCAGCCAATAGGCCTTGGAATCAGCACCGATCATGCGCTCGGGAAAGGGCGCGGGCTGGATCAGGAAGAACCAGTGCCAATAGGCACGCGCGAAGGCGTCGGTGGTATTGGCATAAATCTCGCGCGTGGGCGCGATGTCGAGCGTGGCGAGCCTCGTCACACGGCCTGCGTGGTCGAGCGCCATGCGATGGGCCACGCGCGCGCCGCGATCATGCGCCCCAACGGCAAACCGATCATGGCCAAGCGCAGCCATGACCTCGACCATGTCCTGCGCCATCGCACGCTTGGAATAGACAAGATGAGCGGCATCGGAGACAGGCTTCTCGCTGTCGCCATAGCCACGCAGATCTGCACACACCAGGGTAAAATGCCGCTTCAGCCGGTCCGCGACCTTGTGCCAAAGCGCATGCGTCTGCGGATAACCGTGCAGCAGCAGCAAGGCCGGCCCCTCCCCGCCTGTCCGCACGCGAATTCGCGCACCCGACGTCTGAACGTCGAGCAGGCGAAAGCCAGGGAAAAGGCTGTCCGCAACGGGACATTCGGAGATGGTCATACAGCCAGGGCACGTTGAAACGATCAGCAGCCGATAGCGCGATTGTTCACGGATTGCGCGGGCGGATTATTACACAATCTGGATCAATAACGCGCACTGGCCCATCGCCCCAGAGGCGCACCAACGCTCTGCCCCGAGACAGCCCGATGACAGGCCTGCCAGATACGCAAAAGGCGGGCGCGCCCAGTGTCGCTCCCGCCTTCCCGCATGTCTGCTCCGGGGAACCGGTGCTCCCGGCCTGAGGATCAGCTCCGCAGGGTCGCGCCGTAGCGCTTGGTCATCTCGGCGACGATCTTGCTGCCGACCGCATCGATCTCGACATCGGTCAGCGTCTTCTCGGCAGGCTGGAGCGTGACGGCGAGCGCCACGGATTTCTTGCCTGCCTCGACGCCCGGCCCCTCATAGAGATCGAACACCGTGACATCGGAGATCAGGCTGCGCTCGGCATTCTGCGCCGTGCGCATCATGTCACCCGCCGCAACCTTGGCATCGACGATGAAGGCGAAATCGCGCGTCAGCGGCTGGAAGCCGGAGAGGCTCAATTTCGGCTTGACCTTGGTCGGCCTGGCCTTCGGCAAAGGCAGGGTGTCGAGATGGATCTCGAAGGCCACGAGCGGCCCCTTCACGTCCAGCGCCTTGAGGATCTTGGGATGGACTTCCCCGAAGGCGCCGATGACGCCCTTCGGCCCGAACTGCAATGTCGCCGACCGCCCCGGATGAGCCCAGGCAGGGCCACCGGCCACGACCTGCAAGCCGCCGACGGGGATTCCGAGACCGGAGAGCAGGGCCATGACGTCGGCCTTGGCATCGAAGGCATCGACAGGCTCGGCCGCACCGTCCCAATGACGGCCGACACCCTCGAGCCGGGCCGTGCCGCGGCGCAAGCCGGCGGCCGCTATCACCTGGCCTTCGGGCTCATCGCTGAAGAAGACCTGCCCGACCTCGAACAATGCGACATCGCCGAAGCCGCGTGCCGCATTGGCCTGGGCCGAACGGATCAGCCCCGGCAGCAGCGACGGCCGCATGTCGGAGAGATCGGCGGCAATCGGATTGGCCAGAACCAGCTTGGGCGAGCCGCCGCCGAAGAGCGTCGCCGCCTCGTGCGAGATGAAGGACCAGGTCACCGCCTCGACCAAGCCACGGCTGGCAAGCAGACGCTTGGCGGCGCGGGTGCGCTTCTGAAGCACGGTGAGAACCGGCTTCACCACCTCTGCCTTGATGCGCGGCAGCGGCGTGGAGGCCACGCGGTCGAGCCCGGCAATACGCAGGATCTCCTCGACCAGATCGGCCTTGCCCTCGACATCGCCGCGCCAGGACGGCGCCGCGACCTTCACCCGCTCGCCCGCACCCGAGACATGGAAACCGAGCGAGGTCAGCGCGAGCTTCATCTCGACCTGCGGCAGATCGAGCCCCGTCAGACGCTTCACTTCCGACCACGGGAAATCGATCGCGGGGCGCGACTCCGGAAGCTCGCCCTCGAACACCATTTCGGAGGCTTCGCCGCCGCAGAGATCGATGATCATCACCGTCGCGAGATCGAGGCCCGGCCGGCAGAAATCCGGATCGACACCGCGCTCGAAACGATAGCGCGCATCCGAGTTGATACCGAGTGCTCGGCCCGAACGGGCGATGTTGAGCGGGTCCCAGAGCGCGCTCTCGACCAGGACATCCACCGTGTTCTCGTCGCAGCCCGAAGCCTCGCCACCCATGATGCCGGCGAGCGATTCGACGCCATGCGCATCGCAGATCACCACCTGTTCGTCGCTCAGCTTGTAGGTGCGTCCGTCGAGCGCGAGAATCTCCTCGCCCGCCTTGGCCCGGCGCACCGTGAGATCTCCCCTGACCTTGGCCGCGTCGAAGACGTGAAGCGGCCGGTTGCGGTCGAAGGTCATGAAATTGGTGATGTCGACGAGCGTATTGATCGGCCGCAAGCCGATGGCGCGCAGGCGGGCCTGCAACCATTCCGGTGACGGACCGTTCTTCACGCCGCGGATCAGGCGCAAGGCGAAGGCCGGGCAGAGCTTCTTGTCCTGCGGCGCGAAGTCGAGCGTGACCTTGACCGGGCACGGGAACGAGCCGCGCACCGGCTGGATCGACGGTGTCCTCAGCGTGCCGAGACCTGCGGCGGCGAGATCGCGCGCGACACCGCTGACGCCGAGCGCGTCGGCCCGGTTTGGCGTGACCGCGATCTCGATCGTGGCGTCGTCGAGCTTGGCATAGGTTGCGTAGGGCATTCCGACCGGAGCATCCTCCGGCAGTTCGATGATGCCGTCATGATCCTCGGAGAGCTGGAGCTCGGCCTCCGAGACCAGCATGCCGTTCGACTCGACGCCACGAATGACGCCCTTGCCGAGGGTGATGTCCTTGCCGGGAATGTAGCTGCCCGGCGGCGAGAACACCCCCTTCATGCCGGTGCGGGCATTGGGCGCGCCGCAGACGACCTGCACGGGCTCGCCGGTGCCGGTGTCGACCAGGCAGACGCGCAGCCGGTCGGCATTCGGGTGCTGCTTGGCCTCGATCACATAGGCGATGGTGAAGGCCTGGAGCGCCTTCGCCCTGTCCTCGACGCCTTCGACCTCGAGCCCGACACGCGTCAGGGTCTCGGTGATGGTGTCGACCGTATCGGTGGTGTCGAGATGGTCTTTGAGCCAGGAGAGCGTGAATTTCATGCGTGTGCGTCCATCGGAGCGAGCACTTCCACCAGACGGAAGCGTTCGCAAATCAAGGTCATGTCGGGACTGAAGACGCCGAGGCGTCGGAAATAGGCTTCATGGGCTTGGCGCCATGAGGCCAGAGTACGGTCGTCCTCGCCTTCCTCGAAGGCGAATTCGGCATCGATCTCGTCGAACCGCCGCGTCGTCAGTTCGAGCGTCTCGATGACGCAGACAGGTCGCTTGCCGCCGTCGAGGACGATCCACATCTGGCCGACCTCCGGGCAGTCGGGATCATCGGGCGTGTTCACCGTCGCCCGCTTGCGGCCGCTGACGACGAGCGCGGCCAGTTCGGAGGCCAGCTCCGGGCTGTCGCCAAAGGAGAAGCTCGGGCAGTCCCGGTAGCGCTCGGGGATCGTGGTCGTGCCCATGGTCACGCCGCCCCGTCCCGCCGAGCCGCGACCGGCGACAGCTGGGACTGGCCATCGTTCAACCGGTCCTCGCCATCGGTCCTGATCTTCATCGCGTTGCCGCGCCACGTCACCTCGCCCGCGACGAAGGCATAGGCCCAGATCCCGGGAAAGACGATGTCGCGCACCAGGAAGGCGAAAGGCAGCCGCCACGACAGGTACCAGCCGACGCCATAGGCCAGAAGCATCTCGCCCGCGTACCAGGGCAGCAGCACGGCACATAGCGCGACCCAGGCCGGCAACCCAAAGGCTGGCGCCGCAACAACGGCCGCCAGCACCGGCAACAGCGGTCCCGACAGGATCTCCGGTGCGAAGAAGGGCAGGAACGTCACCCGGCGCAGCCTGGCCCAGCGGAACTGGCGCTGCACCACGTCGCGCAGGCTGCGCTCGCCCAAGGGCTGCTCGAAGGGCTGGCCGACGAGATGGACATGCTTGCCGGCCCGGCGCACCAGCTTCGTCGCCGCCGCATCTTCGGCGATCTCCGCCCCCAACGCTGCAATGCCGCCATTGGAGTCGAGAAAGGGCTTGTTCCAGAGCATCGACTTGCCCTGCGCGAAGCCGAAGCCGAGCGCCTCGCCGGCATATTGCCAGCGCGCCTGGAAGGTATTCAGGAAGGCGCATTCGAGTTCGGCGCAGAAGCCCTGCGGGCGCGAACCGGCCGGTGTCGAGCAGACGAGCCCGGTCGTGGGCCGCCACGCCGCCAGCATCCGCTGGATATAGTCCTTCGGCATCAGCACGTTGGAATCGGCGAGAATGACCCAGTCCGTGTCCGCCGCGTCCCAGCCTTTGACGCAGTTATTGAGCTTCGGATTGGCGCTGACGGCGACATCGCCGACGATCAGCCGCACGCGATCGTCGCCGAAGCGCCTGATCAGATCCTCGATCAGCGGTACGATAGGGTCGTCGCCATCGGCAACGCAGAAGATCGTCCTGTAGCGGGGGTAGTCGAGCACCAGCCCCGAGCTCAACGTCTCGCGGCTGAACGCCTCGAGACCGCGCACCGGCCGCACGATCGTGACGGCCGGGCACTGGTCGAGCAAGGCCGAGCCCAAAGCGCGGTGGCGCAGGCGGAAATAGGCGATCGCGAGGCACAGCAGGTTGAGCGCGACGGCAAGCACCGCGAACAGTCCTGCTCCTGCTGCGACTGTCATCCCGCCCTCCCCTGCACGACCGGCTCCCTCACGACGTCAGGCCGCCAGTCAGGGTCGGCAGGTCGAGTGGGCGGAAGCCGTAATGGGAGAGCCAGCGGATATCGGCCTCGAAGAAGGGGCGCAGGTCCGGCATGCCGTATTTCAGCATGGCGATACGGTCGATGCCCATGCCCCAGGCGAAGCCCTGATAGACATCGGGATCGAGGCCGCAATTGCGCAGCACGTTCGGGTGCACCATGCCGCAGCCGAGAATCTCCAGCCAGTCGTCGCCTTCGCCGAAGCGGATCTCGCCGCCCTTGCGCGAACACTGGATGTCCACTTCGGCCGACGGTTCGGTGAAGGGGAAGAAGGAGGGGCGGAAGCGCATCTTGACGCTATCGACCTCGAAGAACGCCTTGCAGAACTCCTCGAGCACCCATTTCATGTGGCCAAAATTGGCCTTCTTGTCGATCACCAGACCTTCGACCTGATGGAACATCGGGGTGTGGGTCTGGTCGGAATCCATACGATAGGTCCGGCCCGGGCAGACGACGCGGATCGGCGGCTCCTGCGAGATCATCGTGCGCACCTGCACCGGGGAGGTGTGCGTGCGCAGCAGCTTGCGCTCGCCATTGGCGTCAGGCGCGAAGAAGAAGGTGTCGTGCATCTCCCGCGCCGGGTGGCCGACGGGGAAGTTCAGCTTGGTGAAGTTGAGATCGTCGGTTTCGACATCGGGACCTTCCGCGATCGAAAAGCCCATGTCGCCAAAGATCGTGGTGATCTCGTCGATGACCTGGCTGATCGGGTGGATGCGCCCGCGCGCCTCCGGCCCCTCGCGCACCGGGAGGGAGACATCGATCCGCTCGGCAGCAAGGCGCGCGTCGAGCGCAGCCTGCCCCAACGCCTCCTTGCGCTCGGTGATGGCGCCCTGGACCTTGTCGCGCAGGCCGTTGATCAGCGGGCCCATTTCCTTGCGCTCGTCCGGCGTCATCGCGCCCAGCGTCTTCAGCAGCGCGGACACAGAGCCCGACTTGCCGATCGCAGCGATGCGCAACTGCTCGAGCGCGGCTTCGTCCTGCGCAGCGGCGATCTCACCAAGAAGTGAATCGCTGAGGGTATCGATCTCATTCATGCCTGATCTGGTCCGATTGCGAGGCATCTTCTAGGGTGTCATCTTGAGCGATGCTAGGGGCAATCGTGCTGGCAAAGCATCGCAGGCGCGACGGCAGAGACCCTGCTTGGCCGAAATGAGCGCAGCATCATGACAATCCTGTCTCACTGGCGCGCATTGGCATTCCTGATCGTCGCGCTGAGTGCCGCCCCGGCAAGGGCACAGGACGGGCAGCGCGTCACGATCACCGGGGAAATCAGCGATACCTGGTGCACGATCAGCGGGCTGATGTTCGCCAGGGGCACAGCCCACCACCAATGCGCAATCTGGTGTGCGCTTGGCGGCATCCCGGTCAGCATCCGCGACCCGGCCGGCAATCTCTATCTCATTCTCAAGATCGGCGACGACGACGAGAGCGCCGCCAATCCGCGGGTTGCGCGAATGGCCACACACGAGGTCACAGTCGATGGCGAACTGCTCGAGCGCGACGGCGTGAAGTACCTGCTCGTCGACAGGATCGCCGACGACAAGGGCGTGATCAGCATGACCCATGAAGAACACGGCATCCAGCCGTTCGGGAACTGAGCGATGCGAATGCTGCGGCACATGCTGGCTGTGGCCGCGCTTCTCGCCGGCATCCCCGTGACAACCGCTCGCGCGGCCGAAGCCTGGAACATCCCGTACGAGACTGCGACAATCCTCAAGGGGCGGGTCGTCGATGCGCTCTGCCATCTCACGGGCCGTTGCACGCCCGATTGCGGCAGCGGCAAGCGCCAGCTCGGCCTTGTCCTGGCCGACGGCACCTTCCGGCTTGTCGCGAAATCGAACGTCGACTTTGCCGGCTCGGTCCGGGACCTGATCGGTTATTGCGGCCGCGAGATCGAGGCCGATGGCCTGCTGATCGCCAATCCGGCAGTGACAGTATTCTTCGTGCAGGCGGTCCGCGAAGGCCCCTCGCAGCCCTGGATTCCGGCCGAACGCTTCAAGTCCGACTGGGAGGCCCGCAACGGCAAGGCCGCCGAATGGTGGCGGGCCGATCCTGAAGCGAGCCGCATCATCGCCGAAGACGGCCCATACGGAATCAAGGGACTTCGGCCGAAATGATCTCGCGGCGGGTGCTGCTGGCCCTTGGCGCCATCCTGCCAGCCGCAGGCGCGTTCTCGCAGCAACCGCCTGCATCTGGCGCCAGCCCTATCGACCCGCTCGCCACCCGGTTCGGCGGCCCTTTCACGCTCATCGACCACACCGGCAAGCGCGTGAACGACACGGATTTCCGCGGGCGGTTCATGCTGGTCTATTTCGGCTTCACCCGTTGCACCGATACCTGCCCGGTCGATCTTGCGATCATCGCGCAGGCGCTCGACGCCATCGGCCCGCAGGCCGAGCGGCTCGCGCCGCTCTTCGTCACGGTCGATCCGGCCCATGACACGCCCGCCACGATGGCAGCCTATGTCACAGCCCTCCATCCGCGCCTGATCGGACTGACCGGCAGCGAATCGGAGATTGCCGCGATCGCCCGCGCCTACAAGGTGCATCGCCGCAAGCTCACGCTGCCGCATCATGACACCGCGGAGTACGCCGTCGATCACGGCTCCCTCACCTATCTGCTGGACCGCGAGGGGCGCTTTCTGACCTTGCTGCCGCACAATGCCGGCGCGCCACGTCTCGCCGAGATCCTGAACAAGTACCTCGGCTGAACACGTGCTTGGCCTGAACACGTGCTTGGCCTGAACAAGTGCTTGGCCCGAACAAGTCCCGGGCCTGGCGGAGCAGCCCTGCCAGCGATGCAGGCGACAGTGCCGCCGGGATGCGGCTATGCAGGTGGCATCATGGAGACAGACATCATGCCCGACAGCCAGGCCCAGAAGAATTCCCCCTCGTACCGCCTGGCGGCGCTCGACCCCGATTTCATCCTTGGCGATTCGACACGCGGCGTGCGCTTCATGCTCGAATACCAGAAGGCCGAGGACCATTTGCGCGCGCGCGGCATCGTCTCGACCGTTGTCGTCTTCGGCTCGGCCCGCGTCCGGGAAGGAGACCGCTGGTACGAGGCGGCACGGCAATTCGCCCGCATTGCCTCCGAGCGGGGCGGAGCGCTCATCGACGGCGAGAGCGGGCGCCATCATGTCATCGCCACTGGCGGCGGGCCGGGCATCATGGAGGCAGCCAATCGCGGTGCGACGGAAGCGGGGGCGCTCTCGATCGGCTTCAACATCACCCTGCCGCACGAGCAGGAGCCGAATCCGTGGTCAACGCCGGACCTGACCTTCCGCTTCCACTATTTCGCGATGCGGAAGATGCACCTGGCAATGCGCGCCGCGGCGCTCGTCGTGTTTCCCGGCGGATTCGGCACGCTCGACGAACTCTTCGAGATCATGACGCTGAAGCAGACGGGCAAGATGCCGGCCGTACCGATCGTGCTCTATGACAGCGCCTTCTGGCGTGACCTGCTCAATCTCGATGCCATGGCCGCGGCAAAATTCATCCGGCCCGAAGATCTTTCGCTGTTCTGCTACGCCGATACGCCGGAGGAAGCCTACCAGCGTGTCGTCGACGGTGCGGGCCAGAACTGGGTCCTTCCCGCAAACGACAGCATGCAGAGCTGACAACGAAAAAGGCCGGCATCGCTGCCGGCCTTTTCCAATTCACTTCGCCGAGGCGAAACTCAGGCGGCCTTGGCTTCCGCGCCGAGGGCACCCTTCACCGTCTCGACCACGGCCGCGAAGGCGGCTGCGTCGTCGATGGCCAGCGCCGACAGCGTCTTGCGATCGAGCTCGATACCGGCCTTGGCGAGACCGCCGATGAAGACCGAGTACGTCAAGTCATGCTCACGCACCGCAGCGTTGAGGCGCTGGATCCAGAGCGCGCGGAACGAGCGCTTCCGGTTCTTGCGGTCGCGATAGGCATACTGCATCGAACGATCGACGGCCGCCTTGGCAGCGCGGATCGTATTCTTGCGGCGGCCATAAAAACCCTTGGCGGCCTTGAGTGTCTTCTTGTGCTTGGCGTGGGACGTTACGCCCCGTTTCACGCGAGCCATGTGTGATCTCCGGAAAGGTTAGAGGGCGTCAGCCGTTCGGCAGGAAGTATTTTTTCACGTTGGCGGCATCGCCCTCGAAGAGGGTTGCCGTGCCGCGGTGATTGCGGATCTGCTTGTTGGTCCGCTTGATCATGCCGTGACGCTTGCCGGCCTGGGCGTAGAGCACCTTGCCGGTTCCGGTGATCTTGAAGCGCTTTTTGGCGCTCGACTTCGTCTTGATCTTGGGCATTTCAGCTCCTCAATGGTCGCGGACGCGCGAGATGCGCCGCTTCGATTTTGCTTGCTGGAAGCAAAAAACGACCGCCACGGCAGCCCTTATCAGCCGGGCGATCGAAGGGCGCGCATATGACAGAAAAGCCCGGGGCTGGCAAGTGCAGGCGCCACTCATGCCCAAAAGGCCGCATGGCGAACCGGAACGGGTTTATCCTGATCAGCCCAGCTTTTCGGCGCGAGGCCCTCTGATCCCGATGCAATTGCCCCAGGGATCGCGAACCTGGCACATCCACAGATCACCGTCGATGGCCAGCGGCCCGCGATAGAGAACCGCCCCGACCGCCTGCAAATGGGCAAGCGATCGCTCGAAATCCTCCACCCGCCAATAGACGATCGAGCCGGCAGCGCCGCTGGCCACCTTCGTGTCGGCCGGAACGATTTCAAGTTGCGTCTCGCCAATCTGCAGAAAGGCGAATCCCGAAGGCTGGCTCGTCGCCGGAACGGCGCGGGGAAATGCCCTGCGATACCAAGCGAGCCCCGCGACCACGTCCGAGACGTGAACCAGAACGGCCGAAATAGAACCCGTCACGGAAATCCTCGTGGTCATGATCGGAAGGGAGCCCAACGGGCCCGGAAGCGTGCGGCAGCGCTACCCCTTATCAGCGCGGAAGAAGTCGATGAAAGCCCGCAGCGCCGGGCGCATCTGCCGGCGGCTCGGATAATACACGTAGAACCCGTCGAAGGGCGGACACCAATCCTCCAGAACAGACACCAGCCTGCCCTGCCCGAGCCCATCGCGGACATAGTCATCGAAGAGGAATGCGATGCCGGCACCATCAAGCGCGGCCTGGAGGACGAGCCGGTCATCGCCCAGGATCAGCGGTCCCGTGACTTCGGGTTCGACGACGAGACCGTCCTTCTCGAACTCCCAGCGATAGATCACGCCACTTTCGAAGCGGAAGCGGATGCAGCGATGCCCGGGCAGCTCGTCCGGCGTCAGCGGCATGTCCCGCCCGGCGAAATAGGACGGGGCCGCAACCGCGACGCCGCGCATGCGTGGCCCGATGCGAACGGCGATCATGTCGCGCTGCAGGCTCTCGCCGAGCCGGATCCCGGCATCGAACCCGCCCGCGACGACATCGGCGAACCTGTCGTCAATGACGATCTCGAGCACGATCTCCGGATAGGCCGCGGCAAAGGCGCCGAGCTTCGGCGCCAGCACCAGATGAGCGGCGGTGCGCGGCACGGTGAGGCGAAGATTGCCGGCGAGCTCCTCGCGCGAGGCAGCCGCCACTTCCAGCGCCAGGGCGATCTCCGACATCGCCGGCAGCAGCCGTTCCAGAAGCTGCGCCCCGGCCTCGGTGGGCGCGACGCTGCGCGTGCTGCGCGCCAGCAAGCGCACGCCGAGCCGGCTCTCCAGCAGCGACACGGCGTGGCTGACGGCGGACGGCGCAATGCCGAGCTCGCGGGCCGCGCCACGGAAACCCCGATTGCGGGCGACGGCCGCCAGGACGGCGAGATGCGGGAGATCAGCGCGGTTCATTGATCTGTTTTATCGAACAGGCCGTGCTTTCTCCAGGTGATTATCGATCAGTGGCGCAAGCCTCATCTGTATCGGATCACAAAAGAGGAGCCCGTGATGCAAACTCGCAAGCTTGGTCAAGAACTCGAAGTCTTCCCCGTCGGCCTCGGCTGCATGGGGATGACCTTCGCCTATGGTGGCCAGGAAGAGAGCGCCGCGATCGCCACCTTGCGGCGCGCCGTCGATATCGGAGTGACCCTCTTCGACACCGCCGAAGTCTATGGCCCATTCGAGAACGAGGTCCTGCTGGGCAAGGCGCTCAGGCCTGTGCGCGACCAGGTGGTGATCGCCACGAAGTTCGGGTTCAGGATCCTCGAAGAGGGCAAGGGACCGGAGCGCATGGCGGGGCTCGACAGCCGGCCGGAACATGTGAGGGCCGTGGCGGACGCCTCGCTCAAGCGGCTCGGGATCGACGTGATCGATCTCTATTACCAGCACCGCGTCGACCCGAATGTGCCGATCGAGGATACGGTCGGCGCCATGGCCGATCTCGTGCGCGAGGGCAAAGTCCGAGCGCTCGGCCTGTCCGAGGCCAATGCCTCGACGATCCGCCGGGCGCACGCGGTGCATCCGATCGCGGCCGTCCAGAGCGAATATTCGTTGTGGAGCCGCGAGCCTGAAGACGGCGTGCTCGCCGTCTGCCGTGAGCTCGGAATCGGGTTCGTGCCCTACAGCCCGCTCGGCCGCGGCCTGCTCACCGGCACGATCCGGACGCTCGACGAGTTGGGCAGCGAGGACTGGCGCCGGACCCTGCCACGCTTCCAGGCCGAAGCGTTGGAAGCCAACGCGGCGCTCGTCGAACGGCTGGAACGCCTGGCCGCGCGCAAGAACGTCACCGCCGCGCAGCTTGCGCTGGCCTGGGTGCTGCATCAGGGGGACTTCATCGTGCCGATCCCCGGTGCGCGCAAGATGACCCATCTGGAGCAGAACAGGGCGGCGGCCGACATCGTCCTGACCACCGACGAAACAGCAGCCATAGGCGAAGCGCTCACGCCGGCCGACGTGGCGGGCAAACGCTACACCGACGCCGCGCTCGCCCTCGTCGACGGCTAGCCCTGTCGGGCATCGTTCAGGAGGCGCGCTCTGCGCGCCTCCTTCTTCGACGAGCGCTCACGCAGGCCAATGATGGCAGGCCCCACGGATCGGATGCTCCGGCGCGGCTGCAATGATGCGAAGGCTCTGCCCCTTTCGGCGTTCTGCCCCTAAGGGCCGATACAGGCTGCGGCCTCACGCAGGACGGGCTGCGGCTTCTCACCATGCAGGCGGCGATAACCAAGCAAGGCCGTCGCGAGGGCAACGCCACCTGCGGCAACCGAAATCCAGAAACCACTGCGCGCGCCAAACCCGTCGATGACCCAGCCTGAGGCGGAAGAGCCCACCGCCATGCCGATACCGATGCCGGTCATGGCCCAGGTGATGCCCTCGGTCAGTTTCGCGGCCGGGACCAGGCGCTCGATCAGGCCGATCGAGACGATGATCGTCGGCGAAACGGCAGCGCCGGCCAGGAACACCACGACGGCAAGACTGCCGATGCTGTTGACGGCGAGCAGAGGCAGCGTGGTCACCGCTGCAAGCGCAATCGCAATCAGCAACTGGCTGGCCAGCGACATGCGCAGCTTGAGCGCGCCGAACACGATCCCCGTGATCAGCGATCCCGCGGCATAGCTCGCCAGGACGAAACTGGCGGCGGCCTTATTCCCTTGCGCCTCGGCGAAGGCGACGGCGGTGACCTCGGCCGTCCCGAAGATCGTGCCGATCGCAATCAGGATGAAGGCGATGATCCGCACCGACGCGAGGCGAATGACCGAGTCACCGCCACTCGCCCCCTGCGGATGCACGGGCGGTTCGGATGCACGCTGCGCGACGAACAGCGCAGTTCCGATGGTCAGCAGCAGCGTCGCGGCGAGCGGCCCGGCCTCTGGAAAGAAGGATACGCTCAGCCCGATCGCGATGACCGGCCCGGTCATGTAGATGACCTCGTCGACCACCGACTCGAAGGCGAAGGCGGTCCGCAGCTTCGGCGTATCGCGATAAAGCTCGGTCCAGCGCGCCCTGACCATCGCCGATATGCTCGGCATCGTTCCTGACAGCATGGCGAAGACGAAGAGAGCCCAGACTGGCGCTTCGTAGCGGGTCGACAGCATCAGGCCCGATAGCGCCGCAATCGCTGCGAGTGTTGCGGGAATGAGCAGCCGACGCTGCCCGTAGCGATCGACCAGCCTGGAGAGCTGAGGCGCGATCAGCGCGTTGGACAAGGCGAAGGTCGCCGCGACCGCCCCTGCCAGCCAGTATTCGCCGCGCGCCTGGGACAGCATGGTGACGACGCCGAGCGTTACCATCGAGACCGGCATGCGCGCGATGAAGCCCGTCGCCGAGAACGCGATAGCGCCTGGAGCCCTGAAGATCTCGCGATAGGGGTTGGCCATGACGGGCCTCTTTCCAGAAGTTTCTGTACCACTTACATACGGAGCGTATGCAAGTGAAGTAGGAGCCGACCCGGCCCGTGTCAATTGACATACGCCGCGTATGCGAAAGGAACATGGATGGCTCGCAGACCACGCACGGAGATGATCGCCGAGACGCGGGCCAAGCTCCTCGGTGCGGCGCGCCATGCCTTCGGCACCGTGGGCTATGCCGACGCCTCGATGGATGAACTGACCGCCGCCGTCGGACTGACACGCGGGGCGCTCTACCATCACTTCGGTGACAAGAAGGGCCTGCTCAGGGCCGTGATCTCCGAAATCGATGACGAAATGAACGAGCGCCTTCGCATCGTCTCCGCCAGTGCGGCAGATGAATGGGCCGGCTTCCGCGACGAGTGCACCGCCTATATCGAAATGGCGCTGGAGCCGGAGATCCAGCGCATCGTCCTGCGCGATGGGCCAGCCGTCCTCGGCGATCCCTGGAACTGGCCAACGCAGAGCGCCTGCATCCGTTCGATGACGGCGAGCCTCGAGACGCTTGTCGCGGACAGGATCCTGCTCGCGATCGACCCCGAGGCGGCCGCCCGCCTGATCTCCGGTGCGACGCAACATGCGGCACAATGGATCGCCCATGCCGAGAACCCGCAGGCCGCCTCTCACCGGGCGATCGCGGCCTTTAATGCCATGCTGGACGGATTGCTGCTTCACCCTGCCGGGAGTGGTTGAGGGGTCGCCCGCCGGAGCCTCGCCCGGGACGCGCCATGGTCGGCGGCGACGGCCGGCAGCGCCGCTGACGGTCACGTTGGAGCATCGGCTGTCCCGAAAACCGCAATCCACTTTTCGGGCCGATGCTTTAGACTGGCGCCAGAGGCCCGGCGGATGGCGAAACATCCCGTCCTAGACCGAGCGGCGACGATCGGGCCGCCGCACACGACACTTCCGACGCATGGGCCGGGCCCAGCCAGGGAGAAGCGTGATGACGACCTATATCCTGCTGACCAACTGGACCGACCAGGGCGCGCGCAACGTCAAGGACTCGCCGACCCGCCTCGACACGGCCAGGAAGCTGCTGCGCGACATGGGCGGCGACTTCAAGGCCTTCTTCATGACGATGGGGAAATACGACATGGTCATCGTCTGCGAGGCACCAGACGATGCCGTTCTGGCGCGCTTCTGCCTGCAACTGGCAATGCACGGCAATGTGAGAACGCAAACGCTCAAGGCATTTCCGGAAGCCGCCTATCGCGAGATCATTCGCTCCGTCAGCTAGATCATCGGACCGGATTCATAACCGGTCCGATGATCTGGTCTTCTGTGTTTGCATCGGCTTTCCCGAAAACCACAATCCACTTTTCGGGCCGATGCCTTAGGACGACCCAGCAGGGATCAAATGAGACAAGGCCCAGCCGAAGCGGCCGGGCCTTGTCTCAACCTAATTCCGAGGCAGGGCGCTCCAGGCGACCTATTTTGGCGCCAGGACCATCACCATCTGGCGACCCTCAAGCTGCCAGTCGCTCTCGACCTTGGCAACATCGACAAGATCAGCCTTGACCCGCTCGAGCACCTTCACGCCGAGGTCCTGGTGCGCCATTTCGCGGCCGCGGAAGCGCAGGGTCACCTTGACCTTGTCGCCCTCCTCGAAGAAGCCGTGCATGGCCTTCATCTTGACGTCGTAGTCGTGCTTGTCGATGCCCGGCCGGAGCTTGATCTCCTTGATCTCGATGGTGCGCTGCTTCTTGCGCGCCTCGGCGGCCTTCTTCTGCTCCAAAAAGCGGAAGCGGCCGTAGTCGAGAATCTTGCAGACCGGAGGCACTGAATTGGGGGCGATCTCGACCAGGTCGAGACCGGCATCCTCGGCAATCTTCAGGGCCTCGAAGAACGACACAACGCCACGGTTGGCGCCGGTATCGTCAATGAGCTGAACCTCACGGACACCGCGGATGTCGCGGTTGGAACGCGGGCCGTCTTTGGTCGGGGTTGGGGCAGCGCGGAACGGACGGCGAATGGCTGTATTCTCCTATGAATGGTGCTGTCGGCACCGTTGATCAGACACATTGCATAAAGTCGGGCATTGTCAATGCAAACACGGCAACACCCGCTCAAGTACAGAGCCTAGCGCCCAAGCAAGGCGCAATAGACGTCGAGGGTTTCGCTGACCATGTTCTCGAGCGAAAAGTGCTGCTCGACATGGAGGCGGGCGCGGCGGGCCAGCGCATCGCGCGCCGAGGGGCGCAGCGCCAGCGCCTCCTTGAGGCCCGCGGCCAGTGCAGACGCATCGCCCGGCGGCACGCGCCAGCCCGTGCGCTCGCCGGGAGCCGTCTGCGGCGGCGCGAGTACGGTTTCGGGAACTGCTCCGAGATCGGAGACCACAACCGGAATGCCCATGGCTTGCGCCTCGACCGCGACACGGCCGAAGGCCTCCGGCTCGGTCGAGGGCACGGTGACGACCGCCGCCGCGAGCAAGGCCGCCGGCATGTCGGTGCAATGGCCGACGCGCTTGACCTGTTCTTCGAGCCCGGCCTTGGCAATGGCCTGGTCGAGCTCCCTGACATAGCCATCGCGGCCCTGATGGTCGCCTGCGAAGATGAAGGCGGTATCGTTGTCGCCGCCCTCGCGCAGAAGGCGAGCCGCCTCGATCAGCACACGATGCCCCTTCCAGCCGGTCAGTCGTCCCGGCAAGAGCACGATGCGCTGATGTGGCTCGACGCCCCAGGCGCGACGCAGGGCCTGGACTCGCTCCGGCCCGACCGCGGATGGCGCGAAGGCCGAGAAATTGGTGCCGCGATGGACGACACGGATGCGGTCACGCGCAAAGCCGTGCTTCGCCAGAATCAGGTCGGCCGTGTAGCGGGAATTGGCGATGACCACGTCGCCGCGCGCCATGACCGAATTATACTGCGACTTCACCGCCGAGCGGCTGGCATAGGAGCCATGATAGGTGGTGACGAAGGGCAGCTTGAGTGCACGCGCCGCGGCAAGCGCAACCCAGGCCGGCGCCCGCGAACGGGCGTGAATCAATTCGACGCGCTCCCGTCGGCAGAGCAGCACGAGCTTGCGCACATTGAGCGCCATCGTGACCGGGTTCTTCGAAGCAGCCGGGAACGGCAGCCAGACGCCGCCCTTCGCCTGCAGTTCGGCGACAAGGCGGCCGCCTTCTGTCGCGACGACCGCGCGCGCGCCGGCTTCGGTCAGCCCCTGGGCGATATCGACCGTCGTACGCTCGGCGCCACCTGCCTCGAGATCGGGGATGATCTGCAGGATGGTCCGCCCGCTCAGGGGATGATTATCCGTCGAAGGCAGCGACGGATGCGCGCCTGACCGCAAGGACATGTTCACCGTTTCAAAAAATCTCTCGGATCGGAGGCGGACAGTATGACAGCGCACAGGGCCGATCCCAGCCTATAATGCCCTGACAGGACAGATTCGTCACAGGAGATTTCAGGTGGAGCAGCCTGCCCCGCAATGGCTTGATGTCGGCAACGGCGCGGACGGCCGCCGCATCGCCTTTCTCGAGCAGCCGGGAACGGGACACCCCGTCGTCTGGCTCGGCGGCTTTCGCTCCGACATGCGGGCGACCAAGGCTGACGCACTCGCGCAATGGGCAAGCCGCAGCGGACGCGCCTTCCTGCGCTTCGACTATTCCGGACATGGCGAGACCGGTGGCGATTTCGGTCGCTGGACCTTGTCGCATTGGCTGGAGGACACGCTCGCCGTCATTGCCGCGCGCTGCGCGGCGCCCCCGGTCCTGGTCGGCTCGTCGATGGGAGGCTGGATTGCGCTGCTCGCGGCCCGGAGACTGCGGGGCACCGCTCTTGCTCCCGCCGGCATGGTGCTGATCGCGCCCGCGGTGGATTTCTCCGAAGAGCTGATGTGGGCTCAGATGCCGACAGCGATTCGCGAGACGATCCTGCGTGACGGAGTCTGGCAGCGCCCATCCGCCTATTCGCCGGAGCCGA
This sequence comes from Allobosea sp. P1_A7, assembly GCF_056406775.1. Taxonomy (NCBI): domain Bacteria; kingdom Pseudomonadati; phylum Pseudomonadota; class Alphaproteobacteria; order Hyphomicrobiales; family Alloboseaceae; genus Allobosea; species Allobosea sp. P1_A7. The sequence goes on along the minus strand of NZ_JBFTZN010000030.1, from coordinate 6,997 downwards.
CGCCGATCACGCGGGCGCTGATCGAGGATGGCCGCAGCCATCTCCTCTTCGGCGGCGAGATCAAGACGGGTTGCCCCGTCCATATCCTTCAGGGAATGCAGGACCCCGACGTGCCCTGGCAGCATGCGATCAAGCTGGTGGAACACCTGAGCGGCGATCCCGTGACGCTGACCTTGATCAAGGACGGCGATCACCGGCTCTCGACGCCGCTCGACATTGCGAAACTGCAGGCTGCGGTGGCGGAAATCGCCACCGCCTGACGCTCGCAGTTCAATGCACGCTGACCATCCGCAGGTCGTGTTCCCAGGCATTGGCGGTCGCAGCTTCCCGGGAATCGGTTACCAGGATCGGCGCACCATCGGCGGAGAGCAGCGCGAAGAGCTTGAGGCCCGGCTCGATTTCCGGAGCCTGCGGAAAGATCCTCAGCAGTTCCTCGGAACTCATCGGCTTGAGATAGGCCACTTCGCCCGTGCCAAGGGCAGCGAATTCTGCCTGGGTCAGTGGTGGCGTGCGAATAACATTGGTCTCTTCAGTCATCGCGCCCTCCTTTGAGCAGTGCGAATGGCGGTTCCTATGTTGATCACCAGATCATGAACGAAAGCACAACCGCGAAGCCTTCGTTCCGACCTTGGGCTCAATCGCGACTGATAATATCAATACGCCTGATGAGCCGCTCCGGTTCCGGCCTGACCAAATCAATGGCTAGCAGGCCATTTGACAAATCCGCCCCGAGTACCTGCATTCCGTCAGCCAGCAGAAAGGAGCGTTGGAACTGACGCGCCGCGATGCCGCGATGCAGGAACTGCCTGCTCTTGTCGTCGCTCTGTCGGCCACGAATGGTGAGCTGATTCTCTTCCAGCGTGATCTCAAGCTGGTCTCGCGAGAACCCCGCCACGGCAAGAGTGATCCGGAGACGATCCGGCTCATCCTCCGTGCGCGGCATGCGCTCGATATTGTAGGGAGGATATCCCTCGCTTGCGCCTTTCGCGACCCGGTCCAGCGCGCGTTCGATATCATCGAACCCAAGCAGGAAAGGATGGGACAGGCTAGGCGTACGCGTCATGCAGAAGCCCTCGAAAGGCGCCTCATCTGTCGATCGGAGCCCGCTGGCGCAGCACTCCGCAGGCGGAAGGCGAAGCCCTTCCGCTTGATAGTGATATGGCAATCGCCAGCAACGGGTTCAAGACCGTCGAAAGCTCAGCCCACAAGCGCAGCGTCGGAAGGACGTCACTCGGCCAAATCGCGACGCCGCGCGAGGGCGATCAGCGGCGCCGGTGCGCGACCCGCATCATTTGGCGAGGACGATGCCACGCTCCTTGCGCATCTTGTCGAACACCAGGCCCATCGCCTTGATGACTGTCACCTTTGGGTTGGCCTTGCAGTAGACAATGGTCTCGTGCTCGGCCTCCCTGGCCCGCGCGACGTTGATGAAGTGTTTTTTGCCAAGGCCATTGTACCAACCGCTATACCACGTCGTCAGGAGATCGGCGTCTTGCTGGAAAGTACCGGCCAGCTGGGCACAGGTCAGTTTCTGGACATCGATGTAACCGTTCGCGTCGGCGTAGGTTTTCAGCTCAACCTGTGCATTCGCACCGGTTGCGGCGAAGGCGATGAAAGCTGCGGTGGCAAAGGCGAGGCTGCGCATGGTTCGTTCCTTCATTATCCAAAGATTGAGAATGGGAGGCGATGCCAGACTAGACCGTCGAAAGCTCGTCAGCAGGTTTTCTCGAGTTCAGTATCCGCCAGTCGTTATTCTTTCTCAGCTCAGATGACGGAAAAAGCGGCCTGTTGTCGTGCCTGCGCGCGAGGCTGGGACGTCGCTCATTTTTGGCATTTACGAGCGACGCCACAACATTGGACTGATCCACTTCGGCTGCACAAGTTGTATTCGGAGCGAAGCGAACTTCAAGTCCGCTATCCGAGAGCCGGACATCCAATCTCGGGCTATGCCATTTCAATCTGGAATCGAGGGAGAACCTCTGAGCTCAACGTCGGAATCCGCCGCTTCGCTTCCGGTTCGATTGCCCCATCTCGACCCAATTGACGCACCCCTTTGGGAGCTCAGGCGCGGCAGCACACGAGCACAGCCCTCCCCGATTATTGAGCAACCGCGAGGCGTTCAAAAGCGCCCGGCGGTTGCTGAACGATCAGCGAAGGCTCTGATGGCTCGTGAAAACAGAATTAGGCGCTAGCGACGGACGCCGACCCTGTTGACCCCACCATTGCGATTGCCCGGACGAGGCGCTGTCACGGCACCGACCCCAACGGGCCGAGCTACGAGACGAACGCCGGGCCGCGCGACGCACCCGGCGGGATAACCGATATAGCTGCAATAAATGACAGCATTTGCGGGAGCCGTTGTCGCGGCAAGACCGGTGAAGGCGATTCCGACCGTCGCCATTGTGAAAATCGCAAGTTTAACTTTTGTCATTTCAGGTCCCCGGGACTTTGAAGATAACAAGCGCTGGGGAGGATAACATCACATCTACTTCGACGGAAGGACCGATGACATCACCGACACCACCGACACCCGAGTCGAAAATGGGATTCGCGCGTCCGGAATGTGGCGCCTGTGAGCCACCATCGAAATGCGCGTCGCCGGTCTATTTGACGCGCGCCGCACCAGGGGGATAGCCGATGCTGACGGCGGCTGCGGCGCAGATCACGCGGGGGCGTTGACGGCGGATCGGCCTCGCCCGATGCCGCAGCATGTCGACGCCTTTGGCAGACACCGACACCCTGCCCCGCCACGCGCCCGTGCCGAGCCCCACCACAAGCGCGCGGACGTTGATGGCACCAAAACGCCTGAAGGCCCGCACCGGCCGCTGATCAGGGCCACTGGGGCGCTGACATCCCATCCCGCGATGGATGTGCCGCACATGGCCGCTTCGACGATGGAGCGGCTTCGCCGCTTCATCTGGACGGCACTGCCCCGAATCGCGGCGACTTCGAAAGGGAGCCCGGGAGCCCACGCGTCGGGTCGCTCAAATCCGCGCGGAGCCCCGACAGGCGAGGCCAGTCCAACCGGACACGCCTCCGACACGATCGATGATTTTCAACGGGGGGGGGGAATGGTACAGCCACCCCGGCTTGAACGGGGGACCTCTAGATCCACAATCTAGCGCTCTAACCAACTGAGCTATGGCTGCACGGCACTCTCGGCGCCCTTCGGGCGCCCTGCCAGACCGCGCAAGGATGCGAACTGGCCGGCGGCGCGGAACCTAGTGCCGTCGCGGCGCGATTGCAACCGCCGAAATGCACCGCACCACACGAAATCCAGCGCGCCGTCGTTTGCCCCTTCAATCCCGCCGCAAAACGGCCTGCGCGGTGCGTGCCAGATCCGTCACATGGGCGGAATAGGCCTCGTAGCCACGGCGCAACGCCTTGGCGTGAATCACCACCGCATCGGCGGGATTGTCCGTCCTGGCGAGCGTCTCCGCCTCGCTCAATGCTGCTTTCAGCTCGGTACAGGCATGGTCGAGAACCTTTGCCTGCAGCGCGCCGACCACGCGTGCAGCGGCGAGCATCTGAGCCAGCCAGGTCGAAGCTGTCAGCGTCGCAAATTCCGGTGGGCGCGAAAGCGGCGATACAGCGGCCGCAACCGGCGGGGCCGCGCTGGCAAGCTTCCGAACGTCTGCGGAGACGGTCGCCGTCGCCTTCTTCACGACTTCCGTGCCGGTCTTTACGGCGGCGGCACCGACTTCTGCGGCCGATTTGAGGATAGCGGCCGGCTGGCTGGTGGCCGCAGTCGAAACTGCCTTGGCAGCGGCAGCCGGCTTTCTGGTCACCTGCTTTGCGACGCGAACCTTGGTCGACGGCTTGGCCTTGGCCGCAGCCGCTGCGGGCTGGCGCGCCACCCCGGACTTGGCAGCGGGCGCGACTGGCGCCGAGACGGGGGCAGCGGCGACCTTGGCGGGCGGCACAGCGCTGGCGGCCTGGACTGGCGCAACCGGAGGCTTGACGGCGCTCTTCAGCGGCTCAACCGGCTTGCTCACGGCCGCAGACGGCAGGGCGGAGGCCGGGACAGCGGCGACCTTGGCGGGCGGCACAGCGCTCGCGACCTGGACCGGCGCGACCGGAGGCTTGGCGGCGTCCTTCAGCGGCTCAACCGGCTTGGCCACGACAGCAGCTGCCGGCGATACGGCGGCAACGGGACCTGCCGGCTTGGCGACGACGGGCGCGGGAGCCGGCTTGACCGGCGCAACCGCGACGGGCTCCGCAGGCGCTGGAGCAGGATTGGCAGGGGCGGAAACTGGAGTTGGGGCCACTGCAGCAGCGAAAGCAGCAGGCGGCGCACCGACGACCGGACCGGTCGCGGCCGGGATTGCTGGCGCGGCCTTCGACTCAGTCGGCGCGTCGCCCGAGAGGGCCTTGACGGAAGCGAGACTGATCGGAGCCTTTGATCCGATCTTTGGCGGAGCAGGCTTAGCCATCGTCATTCTCCTTCAGCGAGCGAACGGGTGGCGCCGAGCCCTGGCCCGGCGCCAATGACCTTGTCGCGTGGAGCGGCACAGTACTGCGCCGCTGGCGACTCACTTCATCTTGGTCGCCTTGGCGGCGGTCTCGGCGGCCTTGGCCGCAACCTCCTGGGCGGCAACGCCCAGATCCTTGAGCTGGCCCTGGAGAGCCGCAACCTGCGACTTCAAGAATTCGGACTGATGCTGCAGGACCTCTGTCAGGTCCTTCGACTTGACCAGCTTCTGGGCGAGATCGAAGGCGGCGGCGACGTTGCTCTCGGCATAGGTCATGGCCTTGCGGGTCACGTCCTGAGCGTTGACGCGTGCGGATTCGGCCGAACCATGCGCACCGTCCACTGCCTTGTGGGCCGCGCCGATGAAGCCATCGAAGGCCTTGCGGGCCTGCTCGACACTGCGCTCGGCGAACTCGCGCATCTCGGTCGGCACTTCATAAGGCGTCTTGCCGGTCATGGGTTATCCTCCTGGCTGTGGATGGCTTGGTTTACCACTCGATTGTGCACTGCAATATCATTATTGCGGCGCAATGACAATCGCGTGACCCCGCTACGTTAACGCTGTTTCGATCAGACGCGGGAGAGCCTTCATCAGTTCCATGGATTTGCAGTCATTTGCCCGCTATTAAGGCTTTGTTAGCCATATCGGCGCAGACCGAACGAGCGGATGGGAATGAGCGAACCCGGGCAGGATTGGGCGATGCAGGGAACAGACGCAGCGAAAGACGCAGCGCTGGCGCCCTTCATTGCGGACGGCGCCTTGATGCTCTGGGACCAGAAGACTTCCCGGGTCGGCTTTGTCAACGCGGGCGCCGAAGCACTGCTCGGCCAGCACGCCGATGGCACATCATTGCCCACACCAACGCGCAACAGGCTGGCACTGCTCGCCGGCGGGCTCGCTCCGCGGGATCATTTGCGCCTTGAACGCCTCCGGCTGACGCCCGGCTTCACTGCCACGCTGGTGACATGCGGCTGCAAGTTGCTGACGGGACCAGAGGGTCAACAGATCCTCGCGATCGCCATCGCTCCGTCGGAGCTGCGCCGACTCGGCATTACGGTTCCGCCGGCTCCACGTGTCGTGGCGCCATCTGCCCCGGGCGCAACCGTCGCTTCTCCCGCTCCGGCGCCGGCAATTGCTGCACCGAAGCGCGCGACCGTGCGTTTCGTCTGGCAAAGCGACGTTGACGGCCGCTTCACGAGTCTTTCGCCCGATATTGCCGAGATCGTCGGGACCGATGCCGCCGCAGGCCTGATCGGTCGTAGCTGGCTCGAGCTGATCGACCGCGATCTGCTCGACCGCGAGGGCAGTCTGATCCAGCGGCTGGCCTCCGCCACCACCTGGAGCGGACACCCGGTCCTGTGGCGGACTGCCGGGCTCGCCGAAGGGGTTCGGGTCGAGCTTTCCGGTGTGCCCGTCCTCGATGCGAAGCGTGATCTTGCAGGTTTCCGTGGTTTTGGTCTCGCCCGCATGATCGAGCGCGAACCATTCCCGCTGCCCACCGATGCGTCGGACAGCCCCGTGCCCGCTTCAGCGCCGCCCCCCCCTGCCCCAGCCTCCGATGAGGCTGGTCCCGCGCCGCTCGTCGCGGTGTCCGCCGACAGCGCCGACGAAGGCAAAGCCCCGGAGATGAGCATCGACGTTCCGGCCACGGAGCCGACACCGGCGGCTCGCACCGAAACTCCGCCTCCGAACGAGGCCGGCGCCAATGTCGTGCCGCTTCGCAACGGTCATCTCACAACGGTCAGACCGCTGCTCGAACCTTCGAAGGCGCTGCTGACCTCCGCTGAGCGCAATGCTTTCCGCGAGATCGCCAAGGCGCTCGGCGCCCGCATCGCCGGAGACGACGAAGGCGAGCCCCGGCTGCCACCGGCGGTCCCGTTGCGCCTGAACGAAGAAGCCGACCGCCCTGGCCAGCCGGCACCCGAGCCGACGGAGCCGGTCGACACGGCGGCAGCGGAATCGAAGCCCGCTGCGGCGGAAGCGTCCTTCGTTTCCGAGCCGGTGCCGTCGGTCGACGCCCCCTCCGCAGCTGCGGCGCGGCAACGCCTGCCGAATTCGCATGCCGATGTGCTCGACCGCCTGCCCGTTGCAGTCCTGGTCAACCGCGGTGACGAACCGCTCTATGCCAATCGCACGCTTCTCGATCTGCTCGACTACGCCGATCTCGCCGACCTGACGTCCGGCGGCGGCATCAGCCGCATGATCAAGGGAGCGGCCCGCTCCGATGGCGGCACCATGATCCTGGTCGATCGGACGGGCCATCTCGTCAGTGTCGATGCCCGCCTGTCGAGCGTCTCATGGCAAGGCGAGCCCGCGACGCTGATGGCCTTCCGTCATCCCGATGGCGGCGGCGAGGTCAAGGTCCTGACCGCGGAAGAGACTGAAGAAGCGGAACTCGCAGCCGAGTTCGAGGCCGAGGAGGCCGAGATTGCGGCGCGCGTCGACGCGTTGCGGCTCGACATCGACGCCCGTTAAGCCCGGATCAGCGTGATGATCGCGGTGCTTGATACCGCGACCGACGGCGT
>NZ_JBFTZN010000029.1:0-53877 GCF_056406775.1 Allobosea sp. P1_A7 | reverse complement strand
GTCTCAGGCAGCCGGCCGGCCGGAATCATCACATTGCGCCATCGTCGACGGTCGCCGAGCGTCGGGGCCCTGCTGGCGGCGCTGCGAGACCATCTGCGCGAATTGCGGGCGACCGGCCTCCTCGACGAGGACGGCGCCTCGCCGGATACGCTCACCGGCATCTGATATTCCCGGCACTTATAGCTCTTGTGAACCAGCACATGAAGACGCGACGGGCATCCTGCGGATAGCGTTCCGGCGTCTCATCCGCAGGTTCGCAGCTCATGCTTCAACAGACGACAAGACAATGCGTATCCGAGCATTGCCTGGACATTCTCTTCCGCGAGGCGCGAACCTATTACGGTTGGCTGCCGAAGGCGGTGAGCGACGCGCAGCTGCGCGAGCTCTACGAACTCGCGCGGATGCCGCCGACGAGCAGCAATATCAGCCCCCAGCGCATCGTCTTCGTCGTCTCGCAAGAGGCCAAGGAGCGGCTGCGGCCCGGGCTGAAACCCGGCAATGTAGACAAGACCATGGCGGCGCCGGTGACTGCGATCCTCGGCATCGACAGCCGCTTCTTCGATCATCTGGAGCGCCTGGCGCCGCATGCGGTCGACAAGCGCGCGGGCTATCTCGCGGATCCCGACCTTGCTGCCCGGGCGGCCTTTCGCAACGCGACCCTGCAGGGCGCCTACCTGCTGATGGCGGCGCGTGCGCTGGGGCTCGATTGCGGCCCGATGTCCGGGGTCCTGCATGATGTCGTGGACGCCGAATTCTTCCCAGGCGGTGAGGTCAGGTCCAATTTCCTGATCAATATCGGTCATGGCGACCCGGCGAGCGTCAGGCCGCGCGCCGCGCGGTTCGACTTCGACGATATCTGCCAGATTCTCTGATCGCGGAGGGCATCATGCTGCAAACCGTTTCTCCGCGCACCAACCCGCCGCGACTCTGCTTCATCGGCTTCGGCGAGGCCGGACAGGCCTTCGCCGGCGGCCTGCTCGAAGCCGGCATCGTCGAGATCGCCGCCTTCGACACCGCGGGTACGCAGGAGCGCGTCCGCAAGCCGGCAGAGCACCTGGGCGTCCGCCTCGCCGACAGCCTCGAGGCCGCGCTGGCCGGTGCCGATTTCGTATTCTCGGCCGTCACCGCAGCCGACAGTCTCGACGCCGCCCGCCAGGTTGCGCCGCATCTTGTATCCGGCCAGGTCTTCGTCGACGTCAATTCGGTCTCGCCCGGCCGCAAGCGCGAGGCGGCCGCAGCCTTTGCTTCGCCTGGTGCCTATCTCGATCTCGCGATCATGGCGCCGGTTCACCCCAAGCGCCACGCCACACCTTGCCTGGTCGCCGGCGAGGCGGCCGAGCGCTTCATCGCGATCTTCGGTGGCTTCGGCATGGAACTCGGGCCGGCGGGTCCGCAGATCGGATCGGCAACGATCATCAAGATGATCCGCAGCGTCATGGTCAAGGGGCTGGAGGCGTTGACCTATGAGTGTTTCATGGCGGCGCGTGTCGCCGGAATCGACCCGGTGATCCTCGACTCCCTCGGGCGCAGCTATCCTGGCCTCGATTGGCCAAAAGTCGTTCCCTACAATGTCAGCCGTATGCTGCAGCATGGCGTCCGGCGTGCCGCCGAAATGCGCGAGGTCGCGCTGACGCTTCGCGAGCTTGGCATCGACCCGGCCGTCACAGAGGGCGTCGTCCTCCAGCAGGAACGACTCGGGCGCCTGCCGTTGCAGGCCGAGCCCGAAGACGGTTTCGCGATGCTCGATGCCGTACGCGCCGCACTCTCCGGGCAGAAGCCGGAGCCCTCATAGTCGCGAAAGTTATAGCTGAAGCCCGAAACACCGCGAAGACCGCTCCGGGCGAAGCCGATACCCAATAAGCAAGCAAGAAAATGCGCCGGCGCAGCAAGCCGGCGCGACCGGCCTCGCCGGAAGGGGAGACAGACGATGGACCAGGACATGCGCGACCCGATCGCGCCAGCAACTGCAAGCGCATCGCCCGATGTCTTGCCGCGGAACCGGAACCTCTACATCAACGGCAGCTGGCGCGAGGCGGCCGAGACCGGCGGTCTCGAACTGACCAGCCCGGCGACGGGCGCGTCGCTCGGCTTCGTCGCGCAGGCCGGAAGCAGTGATGTCGATGCAGCGGTCCGGGCCGCTGGCGCCGCCTATCGCGGCTGGCGGAACGTCGCCCCGGCCGAGCGCGCCAAGATCCTCAGGCGAATCGCCCAGATCGTCCGCGACAACGCGCGGGAACTCGCGCTCATCGACGCAATCGACGGCGGCAATCCGGTCCACGAGATGCTCGGGGACGTTGCCAACGCCGCCTCTCAGCTTGATTTCTTCGCCGGCCTCGTCACCGAGATGAAGGGCCAATCGGTGCCGCTCGGCCGCGACTCGGTCAATTTCTCGGTGCGCGAGCCGCGCGGCGTCATCGGCCGCATCATCCCGTTCAACCACCCGTTCATGTTCTGCGCCGCCAAGTCGGCTGCGCCGCTCGCGGCTGGCAACACCGTCATCGTCAAGCCGCCGGACCAGGCGCCGCTGAGCGCGCTGCGCTTTGCCGAGCTGATCGACGGGGTGCTGCCTCCCGGCGTCTTCAACGTACTCCCAGGCGGTCGCGAGGCCGGAGCGGCGCTTGCCGCCCATCCAGGCGTCGCGATGATCTCGCTCATCGGCAGCGTCCAGGCCGGGCGCGCCGTCATGAAGGCCGGTGCCGATACCATCAAGCCGGTCCTGCTCGAACTCGGCGGCAAGAATGCGCTGATCGCGCTTGCCGATGCCGATCCCGACGAGGTCGCGGCCGCCGTGGTCGCCGGCATGAACTTCATCTGGTGCGGCCAGTCCTGCGGCTCGACCAGCCGGGCCTTCATCCACGAGGCAATCCACGACGCGGTCGTGGCGCGTATCGCCGAGCGTGTGAAGCAATTCCGCCCCGGCGATCCGACCGATCCGGCGACCACGATGGGCGCCATCATCAGCCGTGCCCAGCTGGACAAGGTGATGGGCTTCATCGCGGACACCAAGGCGGAGGGCGCGAGCCTGCTTTGTGGTGGCGGCCGCCCGCTCGATCCGGCGCTCGCCAACGGCAATTTCGTCGAGCCCACCGTGTTTACCGAGGTGACGCCTGCGATGCGGCTGGCGCGCGAGGAGGTCTTCGGACCGGTTCTTGCGGTCTTCCGCTGGTCGGACGAGGCAAGCATGCTCGAGACCGTCAACAGCGTCGAATACGGGCTGACCTGCTCGATCTGGACCAATGACGTCCGCAACGCGCACCGTCTCGCCGGCGAGGTCGAGGCCGGCTTTGTCTGGATCAACGAGGTCTCGCGGCATTTCCTCGGCACACCCTTCGGGGGCTACAAGCAATCAGGTCTGGGTCGCGAGGAATGCCTCGAAGAACTGCTCAGCTACACCCAAGAAAAGCACATCCACGTCAACCTGAAGCGGCCGGCAAGAAGCTGACAGGAGCGATCGGAAAGACCGCGTGACTGCTCGCGGGTCATAAAAATACATAAACGGAGGGAGAAACATGCGTAGTCTCACTGGCGCTGCCGCCCGTCTCGTCGGAGCCGGCATCGCGCTCTCGGCTTCTGCCGGCCTCGCCTCGGCGCAGGCGCCGGCCTACCCGTCCGACCGCATCAACATGACGGTCGCCTTTGCCGCCGGTGGCTTCGTCGATACCTTCGCACGCATTGTCGGCCAGAAGCTCAACGAGAAATGGGGCAAGGCGGTCACCGTCGAGAACAAGGCCGGCGCCGGCGGCAATACGGCCGCTGCAATCGTCGCGCATGCAAAGCCCGACGGGCTGACGCTGCTCGTCACCTCGACGGCGATCGCCATCAACGAGACGCTCTACAAGAAGCGCGACTACGCGCTCGATCAGCTCATCCCGGTTGCCATTGCGGTTTCGTCGCCGGAGACGATCGCGACGCATCCATCGAAGCCCGGCAATCTGAAGGACTATCTCGCCTGGGCCAAGAAGGAGGAGATCACCTTCGCCAGCGCCGGTGTCGGCTCGGGCTCGCATCTGGCGACCGAGTATTTCCTGAAACGCCTCGCCATGCAGCCGGCCTCGCATATTCCCTTCCGCGGCGGCGCGCTCTCGGTGCAGGCGGCACTCGGCAACCAGGTCGACATGGTTGCATCGTCCTTCGGCATCATCCCGCAGGTCGCGGAGGGTAAGCTCAAGGGACTGGCCGTTGCGAGCGAGACGCGTGTCGCGGCGATGCCCGATGTTCCGACCTACACCGAGTCCGGATTCCCCTTCGTCGCCGAATCCTGGGTCGCCGTGCTCGCCCCGGCCAAGACGCCGCCGGCCATTGTCGAGCAGCTCAACGCCGCGATCAACGAGATCGTCAGCGAGCCGCAGACGCGGGAGAAGCTCCTGGGCATGGGCTACCAACTCCATGTCCGCTCGGCTCCCCAGGTCGCGACCTATCTGAAGGCTGAGGTCGCCAAATGGGGCGAGATGGTGCGCACCGTCGGCGTGACCGTCGAATGACGCCGAGCCGGCCGCAACGCGCCGCCTCCCAAGCCAGGGCGAAAATGTCATGAGCCAGTCCGAGCCTCTCCCCCGGTGGAAACGCGCCGTGCGTTCTCCGCAGAATCTGGTCTCCGGCCTGATCCTCATCGCAGCGGCGACCGTCGTCGTGTTGATGCTCGGCAATCTCGCGCAGGGCACGCTGCGCGTCATCGGCCCGGCCATGGTGCCGCGCTGGACGGCGATCGCGATCGGCATCGGCGGTGCTGTCCTCGTCGTGCTGAGTTTCATCGAGGATGGCGACGCGCTCGAACGCTGGCATCTGCGCGGGCCGGCCTTCGTACTGGCCGGAATCGTGCTCTTCGCCGCGACGATCCGTGAGCCCGGCTTCATCGTCGCGGCGCCGCTTGCCATGCTCGTCGCCGGCTTCGGCTCGCGTGAGGTCAGGCCGCGCGAGCTCGTTGTCTTTGCGCTGGCGATGACGGTCGCCTGTGCCCTTCTGTTCCGCTTCGCGCTTAACCAGCCGATCCCGATGCTGGTGCTCCCGTCGTTCTCGATCAACTTCTGAGGCGCGCATGGAACTCCTGCAGAATCTCGGCCACGGCCTCGGCATCGCGCTGTCGCCGACCAATATCCTGCTCTGCTTTGCCGGCTGCATGCTGGGGACGCTGATCGGCGTCCTGCCTGGGATCGGGCCGATCGCGACCATCGCGATCCTGCTCCCGCTGACCTTCGGGCTCGATCCTACCGCCGCGCTGATCATGCTGGCCGGCATCTATTACGGCGCCCAGTATGGCGGCTCCACCGCCTCGATCCTGCTCAATATCCCCGGCGAGTCGAGCGCTGTCGTCACCGCAATCGACGGCCATGAGATGGCGCGCCAAGGCCGAGCGGGCATTGCGCTTGGGATCTCGGCGATAGGCTCCTTCGTCGCCGGCACGATTGCGACACTGGTGATTGCCGCCCTCGCCGCGCCGTTGGCCAGCATCGCGCTGATCTTCGGGCCAGCGGAGTATTTTGCGCTCATGCTGATGGGGCTCGCATTCGCAGTCCTGCTGGCGCGCGGATCCGTGCTCAAGGCCGTGGTGATGATCCTGGTGGGCGTGCTGCTCTCGACTGTCGGGCCAGACCTGACAACCGGCCAGCTGCGCCTCACCTTCGGAGCGACCTGGCTCGCCGACGGTATCGAGATCGCCCTGCTCGGCATGGGGCTGTTCGGCATCGCCGAGGTTTTTCGCAGCCTCGAGCATGGCGAGTCACGGCAGGTACGCCAGACCCATATCGGCCGGCTGCTGCCTGGCCCCGAGGAATTGCGCGCTTCGGCCAAGCCGATCCTGCGCGGAACCCTGCTCGGCTCGATCCTCGGCATCCTGCCGGGCAACGGTGCCGTGCTCGCGCCCTACGCCTCCTACACGCTCGAGAAGAAGCTGGCCCGCGATCCGCGCCGGTTCGGCCGCGGCGCGATCGAGGGCGTCGCCGGGCCGGAATCGGCCAATAATGCCGGAGCTCAGACCTCCTTCATTCCGCTGCTGACGCTCGGTATCCCGCCCAATGCGGTGATGGCCCTGATGGTCGGCGCAATGACGATCCACGGCATCGTGCCTGGCCCGCAGATCATGACCAAGATGCCCGACCTGTTCTGGGGGCTGATCGCCTCGATGTGGGTCGGCAACCTGATGCTGCTGGTCATCAATCTGCCGGCGGTCGGGCTCTGGGTGAAACTGCTGAAAGTGCCGTATCGCCTGATGTTCGTCGGCATCGTCATTTTCTGCTGCATCGGCGTCTACTCGATCAACAACGAGCCGGCCGACATCCTGATCATGGGAGCGCTGGCCGTGTTCGGCTACGGCCTCACCAAGTTCGGCTTCGAGCCGGCGCCGCTGACCCTCGGCTTCGTGCTCGGACGCATGATGGAGGAAAACCTCCGTCAGGCACTGATGATCTCGCGCGGCAACCCCATGACCTTCGTCGAGCGGCCGATCGCCGCCATCCTCATCCTGATCGCGTTCGCCATGCTCACCGTCGCCATCCTACCGGCGATCCGTAAGGGCCGCGACGAGGTCTTCAGCGAATAAGCGCGACAGCCAGATGGACATGACCATGCAGACCGAGGGGGGCGCCGTGGCGCCGGCGACCGAAAGATGGGGCAGCGACGTCGTTGCCGAGACGATCAGGGCGCTGGGCTACAGATATGTCGCACTGGTTCCAGGCGCGAGCTTCCGGGGCCTGCATGACAGCCTGGTGAACCACCTCGGCAACCATGACCCGGCGATGATCGTCTGCCTGCACGAGGAACACGCGGTGGCGATCGCCGACGGATTCTCGCGGGTGGCGCAGGAGCCGATGGCCGTCATCCTGCATTCCAATGTCGGGCTGATGCATGCGACGATGACGATCTTCAACGCCTGGTGCGATCGCCGGCCGATGCTGATCCTCGGCGCGACGGGCCCGGTCGACGCGCATCGCCGCCGGCCCTGGATCGACTGGATCCACACTGCGCGCGACCAGGGCGCGCTGGTCCGGCATTACACCAAATGGGACGACCAGCCGGCCTCGGCCGAGGCCGCGGTCGAATCCGTGCTGCGCGCCGACCAGATCGCGCGGACCGCTCCGACCGGCCCGGTCTATGTCTGCCTCGACGCCGAGATGCAGGAAAGCCGGCTCGACCGCGCGGTAAGGGTCCCCGATATCCGCCGCTTTGCGCCGCCGCGGCCGGCCGCGGCTCCCGCCGAGGACATCGCTCGGACCCTGGACATCCTGCGCAATGCGCGTGCGCCCTTGCTTCTGATCGGCCGGGTCTCGCGCCATGCTGGCGATTGGCAACGCCGTATCGCATTGGCCGAGCGGCTGGGGGCGACGGTTTTGACGACCACGCATAATGCGTCAGGCTTTCCGACCGAGCACCGGCTTCATGCGCTGGCCCCGGTCGGCGAGCGCCCGAACGACGCTGAGCAGCACTTGCTGCGCGAGGCCGATGCCATCGTCAGCCTCGACTGGCACGATCTGGCCGGCTTCCTCAGCGCCCGCTGCGGTGCCTCGCAGACGCAGGAGCCGCTGACGACCGCGATCGTCCACTGCTCGCTCGACGGCCATGTCGCCAATGGCTGGAGCATGGACCATCAGGCATTGCCGGCCTGCGATGTCAGGATCGCGGCCGATCCGGATCGCTTCGTCAGCCAGTTGCTGGAGGCTGTCGGCACGGATTGGCAACCGGCGCCGTCACTGGTGTCCGAAGGCAGCCACTGGACGCAGACAGCCTCGGAGGGCCCGGACCGTACCGCGCCCTTCAACGCCGAACAGATGGCCTTCACGATCTCTGCCTTCGCGCGCGATCGGGAGGTGACGTTCGCCCGTCTCTCCTTCGGCTGGCCGCGCAGCGCCTGCCGGTTCCGCACGCCACTGGATTTTCTCGGCAAGGATGGCGGCGGCGCCGTCGGCACAGGGCCTGGCCACACGATCGGCGCCGCGATTGCGCTGAAGGGCAGCGGCCGGATGACGATTGGAGTCATCGGCGACGGCGATTACCTGATGGGAGTGAACGCACTCTGGACAGCCGCGCATCAGCGCGTGCCGATGCTGCTCGTCGTCGCCAATAACCGGTCCTATTTCAACGACGAGGTCCATCAGGAGCGCATGGCACGCCAGCGCGGCCGGCCGGTCGAGAACAAGTGGATCGGCCAGCGGCTGGATGATCCGGCGCCCGACATCATCGGGCTGGCGCGCGCGCAGGGTTTCGAAGGGGCTGTTTCGGTCCGTAGCGTCGACGAGCTGCTCGCCGAGCTGGAGCGGGGCGCTGCCGTTGTCGCGGCCGGCGGTCGCTACATCATCGATGCGCTGATCATCCCCGGCTATTCCGACCGATGAACGGGCCCCTGGGAGAGGACACGCGGCTCACCGTCGGCTGCGGCGCCTATGACCGGACCTGGCCGCTGATCGCGGGCATGTTCCGGCCGAAGGGCTATACGCTCAATTGGTCGGTGCTCCCGCCGGAGGAGGTCTTCCTGCGCGGCATGCTTGGAGGCGAGTTCGACATAACCGAGATGTCGCTCTCGACCTACCTCCTGCTGCGCTCGCGCGGCACCTGTCGCTATCTGGGCCTGCCGCTGTTCGTTTCGCGCAAATTTCGCCACAGCGCGCTCTATGTCCGCAGCGATTCCGGGATCGAGCGGCCGGAGGATTTCGCCGGCCGGCGCGTCGGCGTCCCGGAATATCAGCTCACGGCCAATGTCTGGGTGCGCGGCCTCCTCGCCGACGAATATGGCGTGCGGCCGGAAGCAGTCCATTGGATCATCGGCGGCATCGATGCGCCCGGTCGCGAGGAGAAGGTGCCGGTCACCCTGCCCGCCCGGTTCGAGACGACGCGGCTGCCCGCCGGCGAGACGCTCTGGCAGTGGCTGCTCGAGGGCAAGCTCGATGCCATCATCGCGCCGCGCGCGCCGAAGGCCTTCGCCGACGGGCATCCGGCGATCCGGCGGTTGTTTCCGGATGTTCCGGCGGCTGAGAGGGCCTATTTCCGAAAGACCGGCCTGTTCCCGCCGATGCATCTGATCGGCATCCGTTCCGACATCGCCGATCGCCATCCCGACCTGGCTGCGTCGCTGACCGTGGCCTTCGAGCAGGCCAAGGCCTTCGCCGCCAACGAGCTGCATCAGTTTGCCTATGACACGGCGATGCTGCCCTGGCAGGAGGCGGCGCTGCGCCAGACCGAAGAGGTCATGGGCAAGGATTACTGGCCCTATGGGATCGAGCCCAACCGCACGGCGATCGAGGCCATGGCCCGCTATTCCCGGGAACAGGGGCTCACCGACAGATGTCTCTCGATCCCGGAGATCTTTCCGAATCACCGCTGAGGGGACCCTCAGTGGCGCCAAGCACCAACGCCGCTCCGTCTGGCCGACAGGCGCAGTGAGCGAAGGCCAGTGCCGGGCAGATTGCCGCGCGCAGCTCAAGGACGGGATTCAGCGGCTGCTGAGTCCGACGCCAACGCGCGGATATTCGCCCGCGAAGGCTTGCTTCGCCTTGGCCATGACCACCCGCACCGCCTAGTATCGGGCAAATCGGCTCATGAAATGCTGGCGGCGGGCCCATGAATCGCTATCCGATGTTCAACCCGCAGCTGCTGCTCAGCTTCGTCGCGGTCTGCGAGAGCCAGAGCTTCACCCGCGCCGCCGACCGCGTGTCCCTGTCGCAGTCCACCGTCAGCCAGCAGGTCAGGCGTCTGGAGGAGATGCTGGGCAAGCCGCTCTTCGAGCGCTCCTCGCATCAGGTTGAGCTGACCGAGGAGGGTGGGCGGCTGCTGAGCTATGCACGGCGCATCATCGCCCTGAACGAGGAGGCGCATGACGCCTTGACCGGCTTCTGGCGCGACGGCGTGCTGCGGCTGGGCATGCCGGAGGATTTTACGGTCCCCACCGTCGACCTGCTGGCGGCATTCAGCCGTGAGCAGCCGCATCTGCGGCTGGACGTCACCAGCGGCCTCAGCGCCGATTTGCGCAGCGCCTATGAGCGCGAAGAGCTGGACCTGATCCTGGTCAAGCAGCGCCGCCGTCAGCCGCCGCGCGCGGCCAGGCTCGAACCGTTGCTATGGCTGGACAGCCAGGCGCACCCGGCCATCGAACGCTCGCCGGTGCCGCTGGCGGTGTTCCCGCTCAACGGTCTCTATCGCGAGGAGCTCTGCCAGGCGCTGGACAGCCTCGGCATTCGCTGGCGTGTAAGCTACAGCAGCGCCAGCCTGGCTGCGCTCGCTGCCGCCTCCGCCGCCGGGCTGGGCGTAACCCTGCTGCCGGCCGGCTGCCGGCTGCCCGACCACCGAATTCTGGGCACGGCGGAAGGCCTGCCGCCGGTGAACGATTTCGAGCTGGCGCTGTACTACCGCGACAACGCGCCCGCCGCGGCCGTCATGCTGGCAGAAAGATTGGCCGAGTTCTGCCACCTGGAACGGTGAGCGGGCCCGAGTTGACGGTGATGCTATGTCCGCGACGGACATCATTGCCAAATCGAATAGTCATCATTGGCAAATATCGCTGCCAACCCGCGCAGCCCATTCGTAATCTAGGAGCCGAAACGCCCAGACCCGAGGTTAAGGAAACAAACGTGGAAAGCGTCCATCAACACAGCCGCAGGGGCTTTCTCTGCCAGACCGGGAAACTCACCACCGCCTGCGCAGTCATCGGCCTGGCCGGTGGCGGCGCACAGGCCGCGCCGGCCAGCGCCGGCCGCCCCTCCGAGGCCGGCGCGAGTACGCTGACCGATCGGCATTACTACCTGAGCGACGTGCGGCTCGAAGAAGGCTTCGAGTATGATGGCGACACGGTCATCGGCACCCGCACCGCGCTCCACACGCTTGAGATCAAGGACGGCAAGATCGCTGCGCTGCACCCGGCAAACACCGCTCCGCCCGCCGGCGTGCCGCGCTATCAGGCGCATGGCCAGCTCATGCTCCCGGCAATGCGCGACATGCACATTCACCTGGACAAGACCTTCTACGGTGGCCCATGGCAGGCGCCGCGACCGCGCCAGGGCAAGACCATCCTGGACATGATCGCGCTCGAACAGAATCTGCTCCCCAAGCTGTTGCCGACCTCGCAACAGCGCGCCGAGCAGCTGATTGCCCTGCTGCAGTCCAAGGGAACGACCGTGGCGCGCAGCCATTGCAACATCGACCCGGTCAGCGGCCTGAAGAGCCTGGAGCACCTGCAGCGCGCGCTGGAGAATCACCGCAGCGATTTCAGCTGCGAGATCGTCGCCTTCCCGCAGCACGGCCTGCTGCATTCCCAGGTCGACGGCCTGATGCGCGAAGCCATGCAGATGGGCGTGCACTATGTCGGCGGTCTGGACCCGACCAATGTCGACGGTTCGATGCAGAAATCGCTCGATGCGATGTTCCAGATCGCTCTCGATACCGGCAAGGGCGTCGATATCCACCTGCATGAGACCAGTCCGGCCGGGGTCGCCGCGATCAACCACATGATCGATACGGTGGAGAAGAATCCGGCACTGCGCGGCAAGGTGACCATCAGCCACGCCTTCGCGCTCACCACGCTCCCTCCGGACGCTCTGGCCGAAACCGCCTCCCGTCTGGCGGCGCAGCAGATGACCATCGCCTCGACGGTACCGATCGGCGGCCTGATGATGCCGCTGCCTCGGTTGAGCGAAGCAGGCGTCTTCGTGATGACCGGGACCGACAGCGTGATCGATCACTGGTCGCCGTTCGGTTGCGCCGACATGCTGGAAAAAGCCAACCTGTATGCTCAGCTCTACCGGGGCAGCGATGAGTTCCGGTTGTCGCGTGCCATGGCGATCGCCACCGGCGGGGTGCTGCCCTTGGACAATGGTGGCAATCGCGTCTGGCCAAAGGCCGGCGATGACGCAGCCTTCACGCTGGTCGGGGCCAGTTGTTCCGCCGAGGCGGTCGCCCGCCTGCCCGCACGCAGCGCCACATTCCATCGCGGGCGCATGGTCTATGGCAGCGTCGGCAACGCCTGATAGCGGTGCGTCCTCGCCCTCCTGACCGCCTGCCCGGGGCCGTCGGGAGGGGAGGCCGCTTGCTTGGTCGTGGCGTAGCGCGCCGGGCGGCCGGGCACGTCATCCCGTCGCGAAGAATGTCAGCCGGTTGAAGAGCGTGTAGTGCGCTTCGAAGACCATGATCGCGACGAAGACCATCAACGCCGCAGGCGGCAGCAGGATCGCGTAGGCGAGCGCAAGGCGCTCCCAGGCCATGTGCATGAAGACCGCGATGATCAACCCTGCCTTCAGCGCCATGAAGAGCAGGATCAGCGACCAGCGCAGATAGCCCACGAGGCCGAAGTAATCGACCATGTAGGAGCAGGCACTGAGGATGAAGAGCCAGGCCCAGACGACGAGATAGAGCCGGACGGGATGCTGCTGCGTATCGCCGTGCGGAGTGTTTGATTGAGCCATGGCGACCTCACCAGAGATAGAACAGCGCGAAGATGAAGACCCAGACGAGATCGACGAAGTGCCAGTACAGGCCGGTGATCTCGACGATCTCGTAGCGGCCCTTCCGGCTCGTGAAGAACCCGCGGCGCTCCTGGTCGAAATCGCCGCGCCAGACCTTGCGCGCGATGATCAGCAGGAAGATCACGCCGATCGTGACATGGGTGCCGTGGAAGCCGGTGATCATGAAGAAACTCGAGCCGAACTGCTCGGCGCCCCAGGGATTGCCCCAGGGACGGACCCCTTCCGCGATCAGCTTCGACCATTCGAAGGCCTGCATGCCGACGAAGGTTGCGCCGAGCAGTGCGGTCAGCAGCATCAGGATCGCCGTCTTCCGGCGGTCGCGCCGGTAGCCGAAATTGACGGCCATCGCCATGGTGCCGCTGCTGCTGATCAGCACGAAGGTCATGATGGCGATCAGGATCAGCGGCAGGTGGTGGCCGCCGATCTCAAGCGCGAAGACCTCGCTCGGATTGGGCCAGGGCACGACCGTCGACATCCTGACCGTCATGTAGGAGATCAGAAAGGTGCCGAAGATGAATGTATCGCTGAGCAGGAAGATCCACATCATGGCCTTCCCCCAGGAGGCCGTCCTGAACGCCCGCTGATCCGCGGACCAGTCCGCCTCGACACTGCTCCAGCCGGTGAGATCTATGCTTTCGGGCTTCAGGGCGGTTGGCGATAGCTCGTTCATCGGTCGCGCCTCCTAGCTCAGCAATCCGCGACAAATCTCGATCAGGTCGTCGGTCCAGCGCATCAGCAGGCTGAAGAGAATGAGCCAGACCAGCAGCAGGAAATGCCAGTAGATCGCGCAGAGCTCGACGCTGAGGCGCAAGGCGCCCGATGCCTGGGGGGTACCCTCGGTCGGCGCGAAAGACCGGGCCGTCGTCCGCCCCAGCGCCACGAGACCTCCAAGCATGTGCAGGCCGTGGATTGCGGTGACCAGATAGAAGAAGGCGCTCGCCGGGTTCGCCGCGCTGAAATAGCCGGCAGCCGCGAGTTCGCGCCAAGCCAGCACCTGTCCGGCGAGGAAGGCCAGCGAGCAGACCCCTGCAGCCAGCAGTCCAGAGCGAATGCTGGACGGTTCGTCGCAGCGCGCAGCGATTACCGCCGAATGCAGGGCGACACTCGCAAGCATGAGCAGCCCGGTGTTGAACCAGAGCACGATCGGCATCGGCAGAGAGCGCCAGTCCGTCATGCTCATGCGCATTGAATAAGCGCTGATCAGGAGCGCGAAGAGCGAGCCGGCAACGGCGAGGAAGGCGCCGAGGCCGAGCTTCGCGATCCGGGGAGATCGCGTCCCCGGATCTCCGGCCTCGTCGATGATCCCGACTTCGAGCCAGGGCTTGGCTGTCAGCCGCTGATGCGACAGCCACCAGCCGGCGAGCGTTGCCATCAGGACCATGAACAGGAGGATGACGACCACGATGCTGCCTCCTCACGCCGTTTGCGGATCGGGAGGCTGGTTCTGCGGCAGGAAATCCTCTGCGGCGCCGGGCACGCTGTAGTCATAGGCCCAGCGATAGACCACGGGCAGCGTCTTGCCCCAGTTGCCATGGGCCGGCGGTGTCTCGGGCGTCTGCCATTCCAGCGTGGTCGCGCGCCAGGGGTTGCCGCCAGCTGGCCGGCCTCGCTTCAGGCTCCAGGCGAGATTGAAGACGAAGATGAGCTGGGCGGCGCCGACGATCAGGGCGACGATGGTGATGAAGCCGTTCAGCGTCGCCGTCGATGCCGGAACGAAGGCCATGTCGCCGATCTCGTGATAGCGGCGCGGCACGCCCATCAGGCCGATATAGTGCATCGGGAAGAAGATCAGGTAGGCGCCGAGGAAGGTGACCCAGAAATGCAGTTTTCCGAGGGTGGTATCGAGCATCCGCCCGGTGACCTTGGGATACCAGTGATAGATCGCGCCGAAGATGACGAGGATCGGAGCGACACCCATCACCATGTGGAAATGCGCGACGACGAACATCGTGTCCGAGAGCGGCACATCGACGACGACATTGCCGAGGAACAGCCCGGTCAAACCGCCATTGACGAAAGTGACGATGAAGCCGAGCGCGAACAGCATGGGTAAGGTGAAATGGATGTCGCCGCGCCAGAGCGTCAGCACCCAGTTATAGACCTTGATGGCGGTCGGGATGGCGATGATCAGCGTCGTGGTCGCGAAGAAGAACCCGAAACTGGGATGCATGCCGCTGACATACATGTGGTGCGCCCAGACGACGAAGCTGAGCGCGCCGATCCCCACCAGCGCCCAGACCATCATGCGATAGCCGAAGATGTTCTTGCGTGCATGGGTGCTGATCAGGTCGGAGACGATCCCGAAGGCCGGCAACGCGACGATGTAGACTTCAGGGTGCCCGAAGAACCAGAACAGGTGCTGGAACAGGATCGGGCTGCCGCCGCGATAGGGGAGCTGTTCTCCCAGAGCCACGATGGACGGCATGAAGAAGCTCGTTCCGATCAGCCGGTCGAGCAGCATCATCACCGCCCCGACGAAGAGAGCCGGGAAGGCCAGAAGCGCCATCACGGTCGCGGTGAAGATGCCCCAGATGGTGAGCGGCATGCGCATCAGCGTCATGCCCTTCGCCCGCCCTTGCAGCACGGTCACGACATAGTTCAGCCCGCCCATGGTGAAGCCGATGATGAAGAGGATCAGCGAGACCAGCATCACGATGATGCCCCAGGGCTGCCCGGGCGTGTTGGCGAGGATCGCCTGCGGTGGGTAGAGGGTCCAGCCGGCCCCGGTCGCTCCGCCCGGCACGAAGAAACCCGCGACGAGCACCAGCACGGCAAGCAGATAGATCCAGTAGCTCAGCATGTTGACATAGGGAAAGACCATGTCGCGCGCGCCGAGCATCAGCGGGATCAGGTAGTTGCCGAAGCCGCCGAGGAACAGCGCGGTCAGCAGGTAGATCACCATGATCATGCCGTGCATGGTGATGAGCTGGTAATAGCGCTCCGGGTCGATGAAGGAGACGAGACCGGGGAAGCCGAGCTGCAGCCGCATCAGCCAGGACAGGACGAGGGCGACGAGGCCGATCGCCAGCGCCGTCAACGAGTACTGGATCGCGATGATCTTGGCGTCCTGGGAGAAGACATATTTCGTGACCCAGCTTCTCGGATGATAGAGTTCGACATCCTCGACGTCGGCGGTCGAGAGAGGTCCGGCAGCGTCACTCGGCACATCGACCATCAAACCGCCTCCCGCTCTCCATCAGACGGCACGCCTCGTCGGAGGCTCAGCCGTCGTCCATCCCCTAGTTTCTCGCCTGCGCCCGCGCCGCTGCAGTGAGCTGTGCGAAGGTCTTCTGTTGCTGCAGCCATGCGCGGTATTCGCTTTCCGGCTCGACGACCACGCCACCGCGCATGAAGGTATGGCCGGTGCTGCAGAGTTCGGCGCACAGCGCCTCGAAGGTGCCGGTCCGGGTCGGCGTGAACCAGTAATAGGTGACGTTGCCCGGGATCATGTCCATCTTGGCGCGGAACTCGGGCACGTAGAAATCATGGACGACGTCGAGTGAGCGCAACAGCACCTTCACCGGCTTGTCGAGCAGGAGGTGAAGCTGGTCGCCCTGGATGATGACGTCGTCCTGACCGCGTGCATCCTTTGGATCGAGGCCAAGCGGGTTCTCGGGGCTGACAAGGGTCACGTCGGTCGCTCCGAGCCGGCCATCGGCCCCGGGCAGGCGATAGCTCCATTGCCATTGCTGGCCCACGATCTCGACCGTTGCGGCATCGGCCGGCACCGTGACGAACTGCTTCCAGACGACGAGGCCAGGCGCCAGCATGGCGGCGACACCGATGCCGGTCCCGATCGCGAGCCACCATTCCAGCCGCTTGTTCTCCGGCTCATAAGCTGCCCGATGTCCTTCGCGATGGCGGAAGCGGAACAGGCAATAGGCCATGAACAGCACCACGGCAGCGAAGACGGTGCCGGTGATCCAGAAGGTGATGATGATGGTGTTGTCGATATAGTGCCAGTTGGAAGCGATCGGGGTCCACCACCATGGGCTCAGCACGTGGAACGCCACCGAGCCGATCACGACCAGCGCAAGTACGACGGCAACACCCATGGTCAGTCACCCTTGCCTATGGCGGCGATGAACGGGGTCCGGTCGGCGCCGCGACGCGATAAGAGCGTGGCGACGTCGTGAAAGCGGGCTTCTCGTCGGCCCGAGAACGATACCGCCTGCGCATGGCGGTGTCGGAGAGCGGCGTGAAGGGGGCAGGGAGAAAGACGGGAGGCTTGGCGCAGAGGGATCGCGTGGCGCGGGCTCGGACGAGCGCGTCAACCGGTTTCAAGCGTCGCTTCCTGCTCGCCATCGCCGAACCTCCCGGTTCGTCAGACGATTACGCGTCACATGTGACGCAAAGCTCCCGCCCAGGCTGCAAAGCGCTCCGCTTCTCAGCCTATGGTCGCTGAATATTGTCCGGCCGCGTTCGCTGGTTGTCAATCGAGGCCGGCGTTGAGCCAGCCGCGCTATCGCCGCACCTGCGCGTCGAAGGCGGCTACTTCTTCTTTCCGTCGGCGTCGAATTGCTTGAGGAAGGCGACGATATCGTCGATCTCCTGATCGGATTTCAGGCCGGGGAACACCATCTTCGTACCGGGGATCTTGGCCTGAGGCGCCTTGATGTAATCGCGGAACGTCGGCTCGTCCCAGGTGATGCCGGAGTTCTTGTTGGCAGCCGAGTAGCTGTAGCCCTCGACGGACCCTGCCGGGCGCCCAATCAGGCCGTTGAGCTTCGGGCCGACCGCATTCCTCGCGGTCTCGCCGATCTGGTGGCAGGCACGACATCGCAGGAAGATCTTCTCGCCGGAGGTGGCGTCTGCTGCGGCAATGACTGGATGGGAAAGGAGGGGGAGAAGCAGGACGGTCGTCAAGGCCAAGCGTATCATCGAAGGGCCTCCTTCGGGTTCGGTTCGCCCCACCACACGCAGCAGGCCGGCCGGCGCATCCGTAGCCACAAATCCTACACTATCATTGGTGCAGCTCCAATCTGCCTGCGCTGGAAACGGTCGGTCACAGTCATCGACATGGTCGTGCCCGCCGATGCAGGCTCGTCCACCGGCCTCATGCGGTATGGTGGCGTGAACGCCCGCCGGGCTTGGTGCCGGGCAACCGACCGACATGAGGTCCGCTTGGAGAAGGCTGCTCAGGACATGCGCGAGCCGTGGCCGTGAGGTCCTCGCCCTTGCTCCGGCTGGGGCTGGATGGTGCGGGCCTCCGGCAAGCAGCGCTGCTGGCTCTTGCCGCCTGGCTCGCATTTGCTCTCGCATCGTCGCTTCACATCACCAACGCCTATTGGGCCGCAATGCCGGTCTGGGTTGTGGCGCAAGCCTCGCGCGGGCTCTTGTTCGCCCGTGGCTTTCTCAGGATTCTCGGAACGTTGATTGGTGCAGCCGTCGGCTTCGGCCTGCTGCATCTGATTCCCAACCACTATTTTCTGTTGCTCGCGCTTGGTCTTTGGGTCGGCTTCAACACTGCGCTGACGCATGTGCTGCGCGGCGTCACCGCCTATGGCGCCTTGATGAGCGGCATGACCGCGGCCATCGTCATCCTGCCAACGGTGTTCTCTCCGGAACGATCCTGGGACATCGCCATTGCACGGGTCGAGTGCACGTTGATCGGCGTGGCGGTGGTGACGCTGGTCACGGCGCTGTTCACGCCGTCAGCATCGCGTTCTGCTCTCATGTCCCGGGCGCGGCTGATGGCCCGGCAAGCGGTGCGGTTCGCAGCCTTGGCGCTCCAGGGCGTTCCGCAGGATCGGGTTGCCGTAGCCGAACGGCAGCTTCTCGCCGAGATGAGCAGCGTCACCCAGGCGGCGGATCAGATGACGGCAGGCTCGCTGCGGGGCTCGCGGCGTCGCAAGCGCGTCGATGCACTGGTCGCGGCCGCCTTGTTGGTGATGTCGGCAGGGCGCGCGGCTGCGTCGCGGGAGGCGTCGGAGGAGACCAACGCCAGGGCTCTGGCAGAACTTGACCGGTTGGCGCAACGTTTCGAACGGGAGACAGAGGCGCAAGGGGAGGTGCCCCGTGCCGAAGGGCTGGATTCCCGCCTGTCGGACAGTCTGCGGGGGCTGGTCGCAGCAGAAGCCGCGCTCAGTGCGGACCGCCCGGCCGGAGATGAGCTCTCCGGCCTGGTGCCTGTCTTCCTGCACAATCCTCATGGCGACTGGTCGCTGGGCACCACCGCCGGCGCGGTGTCGGGGTTGGCCACCTGGCTGGCTGCCTCTGCAGCCTATGCTGCAAACTGGCCGGTCGCGGAGCTCGCAGCGCTGGGAGTCTGCATCTTCTCGATGGTCCTGGGCTCGCTGGCGCAGCCGCAGGCCGTTGCGCCGCATATGCTGAAGGGGGTGCTGGCTGGGGTGGTGGCTGCCCTGATCTATCGCTTCGGCGTGCAGCCGCATGTCCAGACCGTGCCGGAGCTGTTGGTTTCGGTGGCACCGTTCCTCCTGCTTGGAGGGTTGGCGCGCGCGAGCCGCAGGACGGCAATCGCGGCGATCGACGCCAATATGTGTTTTCTCCTGGCCAGCCAGGCGGTGTTGCCGGCCGTCACCAGACCCGCCGCAATCCTGAGCGAGGCCGGCGCGCTTGTCGCCGCTGCGGCGCTGGTGACAAGCAGCTTCATTCTGCTGCCGCGCAGGCATGACCGGCACGCGGCAAGGACCCGCGAGGATATCCGACGAGACCTCGAGCGGCTCCTCGCCAATCCGCAGGCCAGGCGCGGGGCAAGCTGGGATCAGGGCATGACCCGGCAGATCATGCGCCTCACTCTGCACCTCGTCCGAGCCGGAGAGGGCGATGGCGGCGCTGCGCATGGCCTGCTTGGCGTGCTCAATCTCGGCATCGCGGCGACGGCGCTGCAGCGGTTGATGTCTGAGGGAGGGCTCGGGGACGAGGATCGGCGGCTGATTGCGCAGGATCTCGCGGCTCTGGGGCGGTTCAGGACGGAATCGCCCAGGCCGGAATTGTTCGACGAGGCCGCGCGAACAATCGCGAATGCCGAGGCCGCGCGCGCCATGAAGGAGGCCGCAGCGGCATTTCGGCAGGCGGAGCCCTTTCTCGCCGGCGCGTAATGGCGTGCGCAGGAGGCCGCGCAAGCTCGGCGCTCATCCCGGTCAGGCCGCTTCAGCGGCACAGAGCCGGGATGTCGTCGTTAGATTTTCCCAGAAAGGTCGCCTTAGGCTGAGTGCTTCTTCACCCAGGCGACATAGGCATCCATCCAGCCTTGCAGGAAAGCCCGGCTGGATTCACCGATCTCGCCGCTCTCGGTGAACAAGCCATCCTTGGCCTGGATGAAGACTTCCGGCTGTCCGAGCGTCGGCATGTCGAGATAGGCGAGGACATTGCGCAGATGCTGCTGCGCAATCGCTGTTCCGATAGCGCCGACCGACACGCCGAGAACACCGGCCGGCTTGCCGGCCCAGGCACTCTGCCCATAGGGCCGCGAGGCTTGATCGATCGCGTTCTTCAGCACGCCGGGGATGGAGCGGTTATACTCGGCAGTGACGAAGATGACGCCCTGGGAGCCGGTGATTTCAGCCTTCAGTCGCTTCACGACCGGGGCCTGGTTCGCGTCGTCATCCTGATTGTAGAGCGGCAGATCGCCGATCGCGACCTGATGAAACCTGAATTCGGGCGGGGCGAGTTTGGCGATGGCCGTGGCAAGCTTGCGATTGAAGGAATCGCGACGAAGGCTGCCGATCACGACGGCAATTCTGAATTCGCTCATGGTGTGTCCCATCACATCGTGCTGGTTGCGGCGTCGAGCCTAGTGCCCGACACCCGATTTGTCGCGCGCGATCATCCCGGCCGCGCGCCACGTGAGCGAGGTGGATACGAGACCGGTCCGAGGTTCAGATCGAGCTTCCCGCCTTCTCCGCCGTCACCTCGACTTTCGCCGCCGACCCTGCATCCTTGTCCGGGCGAGGGTCGCGCCAGTCGATGAGCCGGTAGAACATCGGGATGAAGAAGGTGGCGATGAAGGTCGCCGCCAGCATGCCGCCGATCACGCCCGTGCCGATCGAGTGCCGGCTCGCGGAGCCCGCTCCGCTGCTGATCGCGAGCGGAACGACGCCGAGAATGAAGGCGAGCGAGGTCATCACGATCGGCCGGAAGCGCAGCCGCGCTGCTTCGAGTGCAGCCTCGGCGGCACTCATGCCCTCCTGCCGCACCAGAACGGCGAATTCGACGATCAGGATGGCGTTCTTGGCGGCCAGACCGATCAGCGTGACGAGGCCGATCTGAAAGTAGACGTCGTTGGTCAGGCCGCGGAGCCAGACCGCGAGCAGCGCCCCGAACAGCGCGAACGGAACCGCGAGAATGACCGCCAGCGGCAGGCTCCATTTCTCGTACTGTGCGGCGAGGATCAGGAACACCATGATGATGCCGAAGATCATGGCCTGCGAGCCGGTCCCGCTGGTTGCGAGCTCTTGATAGGCCGAGCCCGTCCAGGCGATCTGGAAGCCCTGCGGCAGCTCGCGCGCCACCTCCTGCATCGCAGCGATCGCCGCGCCCGATGTGTATCCGGGCGCCGGATTGCCCATCACCTTGGCCGCGGCAAAGGCGTTGAAGCGCTCGAACTGGTCGGGGCCGGCGACGCGCACGGCTTTCACCAGCGTATCGAGCGGCACCATCTTGTTGTTGCTCGAGCGCACGAAGACCTGCTTGAGATCCTTCGGTGCCTGACGGAAAGCGGCCTCCGACTGCAGGTTGACGCGGTAGTTGCGCCCATAGAGCGTGAAGTCATTGACGTAGAGGCTGCCGAACGTGCTTTGCATCGTCTCGAAGACGGAGCTGATCGGCACGCCGAGCGCCTTGGCCATGTCGCGGTCCAGGTCGAGCCGGTACTGCGGAACGCCGGTGTCGAAGGTCGTGCGCACGCCGGCCAGTTCGGGACGTTTCGAGGCGGCTTCGACCAGTTGTGCGGTGGCGGCGGAGAGCGATTGGACGCCGCCACCCGTGCGATCCTGCACATAGAGTTCGAACCCGCCCGTGGTGCTCAACCCGCTGATCGGCGGCGGATTGAAGAACAGGACCATGGCGTCCTTGATCCCGATATTCATGCCGGTGAACGTCTTGACCAGGTTGCGCGCATCGAGGTCCGGGGTTCGGCGCTCGCTCCAATCCTTCAGCGTCACGAAGGTCGTGGCGGCGCTGGTCCGCTCGCTTCCGGAGAGAAGGTCGAACCCCGAAATGGCGAAGACGTTTTCGACAGCCGGGTGCCTGCCGATATTGGTCGCAGCCTCATCCATCACCGCCACGGTGCGGTTCAGCGAGGCGGCCGGAGGCAGGATGGCCACCCCGAGCAGCACGCCCTGGTCTTCGTCTGGAACCAGCGAGCCCGGAATGGTCCGGAACAGGATGCCGGTGCCGGCGATGAGCACGGCGAAGAGCACAAGGCCGATGGCGAAGCGTTTGACCAGGAAGCCGACACCGGAGACGTAGCCGTTCGTCAGCTTGTCGAAGAAGCGGTTGAACAGCCGGAACGGCAATGCCGGCTCCTGATGGCCCGGTTTCAGGATCAGCGCGCACAAAGCCGGAGTCAGGGTCAGCGCGACGATGCCCGAGATCGTGACCGACAGGGCGATCGTGACCGCGAACTGCTTGTACATCGCGCCGGCCAACCCGCCCATGAACGACACGGGGATGAAGACCGCGCACAGCACCAGGACGATCGCGATGACCGGCCCGGTGACTTCGCTCATCGCCTTGATCGAAGCCTCTCGCGGCGACAGGTGCTCGGTCGCCATGATGCGCTCGACATTCTCCAGAACCACGATCGCGTCGTCGACGACGATGCCGATGGCGAGGACGAGGCCGAACAGGGTGAGCAGGTTGATCGAGAAGCCGAACATGTACATGCCGGCAAACGTGCCGATGATCGAGATCGGCACCGCGATGACCGGGATGAGGGTCGCCCGGAAGTTCTGCAGGAAGAGGAAGACGACGAGGATGACCAGGACGATGGCCTCGACGAAGGTCTTGACCACCTCCTCGATCGAGACCTGGATGAACTTCGTCGTGTCGTAGGGAATGCTGTAGGCCATGCCCTCCGGGAAGGACTGCTTCAGCTCGTCCATGCGGCTCTTGAGCGCCTCCATGGTCGAGAGCGCGTTCGCTCCCGTCTGAAGATAGACCGCAAGCGGCACCGCAGGCTTGCCGTTGAGCTTGCTGTCGACGGTATAGCTGGCCGAGCCGAGCTCGACCCGCGCCACATCCTTGAGCCTGAGCGTCGCCGCGTTGATGTCGGAGCGCAGGATGATGTTGCCGAACGCCTCGGCATCCGGGAGACGCCCCTGGGTCGTGGCGGAATAGGTGAAGGGGGTCGATGGGTCGTTCGGCTCATCGCCGAAACGGCCGGCTGCAAACTGGGCATTCTGTTCGCGAATGGCTGCCGCGACATCGGTGGTCGTCAGGCCGTAGCGGGCGAGCTTGTCGGGGCTCAGCCAGATCCGCATCGAGTAGTCGCGTTGGCCGAGCAATGCCGCGTCACCGACGCCAGGAATGCGCTTCAGATCGTCAATGACGTTCAGCAGGGCATAGTTGCCGACATAGGTCGTGTCGAAGCGGTCGTTCTCCGAATACATCGCCACGAGGCCGAGGATGGAGGTCGAGCGCTGGCTGACCGTCACGCCGAGCCGGGTGACCTCTTGCGGCAAGGTCGGCGTCGCGCGCTGGACGCGATTATTGACGTTGATCGTTGCCTGATCGGGATCGGTGCCCTGAGCGAATGTCACCGTCAGCGACATCTGGCCGCTGCTGGAGTTCGAGGACTGCATGTAGAGCATGCCCTCGACGCCGTTGATCTGCTGCTCGAGCGGCGCTGCCACCGTCTGCGCGATCGTCTCGGCGCTGGCGCCGGGATAGGTGGCGCTGACGACGATCTGCGGCGGCGTCAGCTCGGGATATTGCGCGATCGGAAGCGCCCGGATCGCGACGAGGCCGGCAAGCACGATGACGATCGAGATGACGGCGGCGAAGACGGGCCTGTCGATGAAAAAGCGATTCATGGCTTGGCAGCTCCGGGCGCCGCAGCGGCGATCGAGACCGGCGCGCCGGGACGAACCTTGATGATCCCCTCCGTGATGAGCTTGTCGCCGGGCTTGAGGCCCGAGGTGACGATCCAGCCGTCGGCGACCTGACGTCCGAGTACGACGGGGCGGGCTTCGGCCTTCCCCTGGCTGTCGACTGTGTAGACGAACTGTCCGCGCGGTCCCTGCGAGACGGCTGCCTGCGGAACGACGATGGCGTCGTTGAGCACGACCCCCATCACGATCGCGCGCAGGAACTGGCCGGGCAGCAGGCGATGCTCGGGATTGGGGACAACGGCACGCAGCCGCAGCGTCCCGGTTTCCGGATCAAGGCCGGAGGAGGCGAAATCGATGACGCCGGGCTGCGCATAGACGCGGCCATCGCCGTAGGTGAGCTTGACCGAGAGGACCTCCCCGGCACGCTCCCAGATGCCCTGTGCCTCGAGCAGGGCCCTGACCTCGGCCACTTCGCTCTCGCTGGAGTTGAAGATGACGTAGACAGGGTCGAGCTGGGTGATCTTGGTGAGCAGGCTGCTGTCGCCCGTGGTGCCGATTAGGCTGCCCTCGGGCAACTCCTCGCGGCTCGTGACCCCACTGATCGGCGCCCTCACATTGGTGTAGCCGAGATTGAGTTCCGCGACGTTCAGGTCGGCGTGAGCGACGGCGACCGAAGCCGTTGCGAGTTCCTTGGCGGAGAGGGCGTCATCGCGCGCCTTTTCCGTGCCGGAGCCGGTCAGGGCCAGCCGCGTATAGCGCTCGGCATCACGCGTCGCCTGGGCGAGCTGCGCCTCCGCCTGCTGGAGCTGTGCCTTGGCCTTGGCAACGTCCGCCTCGTAGCGCCTCGGATCGATTTCGAAGAGGATGTCGCCGGCCTTGACCTCGGCGCCCTCGACGAAGTTACGCTTCAGCAGAATCCCGCCGACCTGGGCCCGGACCTGAACCTCCCGCGAGGCCTCGACGCGTGCGGCATACTCGAATGTCAGCGGCACCTTGCCGGCCTTGACCTCGACCACGGTCACCTGAGGCGCGGGCGCGGCCCCCTGCGC
The DNA here is from genome assembly GCF_056406775.1 of Allobosea sp. P1_A7. Taxonomy (NCBI): domain Bacteria; kingdom Pseudomonadati; phylum Pseudomonadota; class Alphaproteobacteria; order Hyphomicrobiales; family Alloboseaceae; genus Allobosea; species Allobosea sp. P1_A7. The sequence continues at coordinate 29,373 of NZ_JBFTZN010000029.1, read as the reverse complement.
CTGGGCCAGGGTTGCTGCGCCAAGCAGCGGCCAGATGAAGGCAAGGCTGAAGAGCGCGAAACGGCGCCGCGGCGTGTAGGTGGTCATCCGTCGCATCCTTCCAGTGGTGCAGGTCGCGGCGCGGTCGCCGTCGGAGCATCGCGCAGTCTTCCACGAGCAAGGCCCGTATCCAACCACGAGCATTGCCCACCGGAAGCGCGGGCAGCCTTCATCATCTTTGCGGGGGCATGAGGCAGGGGTGTCCTCCCTCTAGTCAGGCTTGGACAGGAATACGGCGACGAGATTCTCAAGGAAATGCTCCTGAAACTGTCCGCGATCCATCGGGCTCGCGGACAGGGATTGAACGAGGTCGGGCGCGGTCGAGGGCCAGAAGAATGCGCCGGCGAGAATGGAGAAGGCGATGAAGGGGTCGCTCGCATGCGTGACACCTTCGCGAACCGCCTGATCGAGTAGCGGTATGAAGGCATCGAGCGCGGGACGAAGCAGGAGTTCCTTCAATGCGGCCAGTCGCGCCCCGCTCTCCCTCGCCTGCTGCGCGATGAAGAGGCCGAGTTCCGGGTGGCTGAAATGGAAAAGCACCGTCAGGCGGATGGCATCGGTCACGCGGTCCCTGAGCGGGCGTGTCTCGGCCGTCAGGCGTCGGATCTCGGCGTGCAGCTGCGTCGTATACGAGGCGACATGGTCGATGCTCGCGAGCCAGAGCCCCTCCTTGCCGCCAAAATGCACACGCACCAGCCCGGGGTCGACCTTGGCGGCAGCGGCCAGGCTGCGCAGATCGACGCTGTCATAGCCATGACGCGCAAAGGCGCTCGTCGCAGCGAGAAGCAAAGCCTCGCGGCCCGACATCTGGTCCTTGAGCCGCCGACCGCGAGGGCGCGGAGCTGGGCTGGGGGAAGTGGATCGCTCGGATCGGGGCATTGCTCGGATGATTGCTATAAAATCTACAAGTGAGGATATTTCAGCGTGAAGCGGGATGCAAGGGCGCACGGGATCGCCTGGTGACGGCCTTCCTCACGAGATCGTTACGCAAGGGAGATGCTGGCCTGGCCAAGGGTCATGTCGACCATGGCGTAATGTCGGCGGCGGCGCGCGACGCCTCTCTCAGGCGAGTGCAAGTCGTGCTGGCCCGCAGCTTCCGCGGAAGGGCAGGAGTATCTGAAACGAGACCCCGAGCCATCTTCAGCGATCCAGTTAGATGGTCCTCTGGTATTTTACCGATGTTATGATTTATTTGTACTGTGAAAATCGTTCTCGGGGTCTTTGGGTCGTATATTTTGGAAGGGTCCCGACTTGCGGCGGATCTGTGATTGCCGATGGGGCCGGTCGCGGAATTCAGGGTTTCGGATTCTCAAGTATTATTGAGAAATATCACGTCAGACTCTCTGAGAGAGGAGTAACGCAAGAATTAGAATGGCCAAAATACTAGGCGATTGGAACAAATATCAGGTAACGCTGTTCTGAATCTCCAGCGGGGGGCTGGGCATGACCAAGGATAACGGCGGCGGGGAACGCATGATCTGGTCTGACCTGGCCGGGCAGATGGTCGCGATTTCTTCGCCGGAATGGTGCCACGAGCGGGATGTCGATTATCTGCTGTGGCTACCCTCGCTGGAACGGGGCCGGGTGCTGCGTGGATATCCCCCGGAGATCGCCGAGCGTCTCTGCGCCGATATCGAACGCTTGCGGGAAATCCGGAAACGCCGCTGAGCGCCGGGGCATCGCAAGGCGGCGGATTGCATTCGCGCGACCCGCCGCGCCCGACCGTTCAGGGCTTGACGATCCACTCATGGGCCGGATCGTTGGCGAACTTCCAAACCCGCTTCGGACCCGCCATCACGTTGAGATAATAGAGTTCATAGCCGTGCGGTGCTGCGACCGGATGATAACCCCTTGGCACCAGCACGACATCGCCGTCCTCGGCGCAGAGCGTCTCATCGAGCGAACGGTCGTCGGTATAGACGCGCTGCAGCGCAAAGCCCTGGGGCGGCGAGAGCCGGTGGTAATAGGTCTCCTCCAGCAGCGATTCCTGCGGCAGCCTGTCCTGGTCGTGCTTGTGCGGCGGATAGCTCGACCAATTGCCTGACGGGGTGATCACCTCGACGACGAGCAGCCCTTCGGCGGGCTCGGTCTCCGGCAGGATATTGCGGACATGGCGGGTGTTCGTACCGCTGCCGCGCGTCATGCAGCCGACATCCCCTGGCGCGATCACCCGGGGTTTTGAACCCGGTTTTCCCGGCGCCGAGCAGATCGCCAGCTCGCAGGGGCCCTGCGCCGTCGCGGCAAAGCACAATCCGGCCGGTACGTAGAGCGACCAGGGGTCGGGTTCGAACGGGGAGGACCGACCGCCAATGATGCCGAAATCGGTGCCCCCGGCCATGGCTGCGGCCTTTCCGGACAGCAGGACGACGCAGACCTCCCGGTCTCCGGTCTCCCGTTCAAGCACCTGGCCGTCGGCGAGCCGGTAGACTTCGAAGCCGACATGGCTCCAGCCGGCCGATTCCGGGGTGACGTGATGGATGCGGCCGTCCTGATCTGGGGCGGATGGTTTGACGAGCAGCTTCGACATGGCGCATCCGGGCCTCAGACGAGCCCGGCCTCCTTCAGGCTGTGCTTGAGATGGGCGACGCCCTTCTTGGCATAGGTCAGCGGATGGGCCTTTTCCGGATCCTGCTCGGCTTCGACCACGACCCAGCCGGAATAGCCCGGCAATGCGCGGAACACGGCGGGATAATCGACCATCCCGTCGCCCGGCACGGTATAGATTCCGAGATCGCTGCCCTTGCCGAGCACGGCATCAAGGAAGCTCCAGCCTTCCGCCGCTGCCTGCGTCATGACATGCGGGCGCACGTCCTTGGCGTGGACATGGCTGATCCGCTCGCGATAGCGCGCGGCGAGCGCGGCTGGGTCCGAGCCACCCCAGGTGGCATGGCCGGTGTCGAGCAGGAGATGCACGGCAGGGCCCGTCGCCGCCATGAAGGCGTCAATATCGGCTTCGCTCTGCACGATCGTGCCCATGTGGTGATGATAGACCAGCCGGACGCCTTCGCTCAGCGTGCGCTCGGCAACCTGCGTGATCCGGCGGCCGAACTCGGCCCAGTCCTGCGCGCTCATCACAGGGCGCTGCGAGAGCGGCTTCGAGCGGTCGCCATGGATCGCATTCGAGGTCTCGGCGAAGACCAGCACGGTCGAGCCCATGGCCTTGAGCAGATTGAGATGCGGCCGCAGATGGTGCATCTCCTCGTCGGCGTCGCGCTGAAGCAGTTCAGCTGAATACCAGCCCGAGATGCAGTCCATGCCGAAGGGGGCGAGAGCCGCCCTCAGGGCTGCCGGTTGCCGTGGGAACTTGTGACCAAGCTCCATGCCGGTGAAGCCGGCCTCACGCGCCTCGGCGAGGCAGGTTTCGAGCGATGTCGCGCCGCCGATCTCCTGGAGATCGTCATTCGACCAGCCAATCGGGTTGGCACCAATGCGGATGGGCATGGATAAGTGTCCTTCGGGATCAGGGGCGTGACTTCAGCGCGGTCTCATAACGCTCACGCGCCTGCCGGACTTCGGCGCGCGCGGAGGTTGCCGGCACCGCGACATCCCACCAGTGGCCGCCGGCATCGGTCGAGGCGAGCGGGTCGGTATCGATCACCACGACGGTGGTGCGCGCATTCGCGCGGGCGGCACGCAGCGCTTCGTCCAGTTCGGCGAGGCTGCCGGCCTTCGCGGCGACGGCACCGAGTGAAGCGGCATGCGCGGCAAAATCGATTACGGGCAGCGTCTCGTGGCGGGTGTCGCGCAGCAGGTTGTTGAAGGAGGCGCCGCCCGTCGCATTCTGCAGCCGGTTGATGCAACCGTAGCCGCGATTATCGAGCAGGACGATCGTCAGCTTCAGGCCGAGCATCACCGAGGTTGCAATCTCGGAGTTCATCATCAGATAGGAGCCGTCGCCGACCATGACGACGACCTCGCGGCTCGGATCGGCCATCTTGACGCCGAGCCCGCCGGCGATTTCGTAGCCCATGCAGGAATAGCCGTATTCCATGTGGTAGCCGCCGGGCGCGCCGGCCTGCCAGAGCTTGTGCAACTCGCCGGGCAGTCCGCCGGCGGCGCAGAGCACGACATCGGACGGCTCGCTCCAGCGCTGCACGGCGCCGATCACCTGCGCATCGCTCGGCAGGGGCTGGTTGCCGGGATCGGTGTAGCGCGCGGCGAGGCCAAGCCAGGTCTTGCCCTCGGATTCCGCCCGCTCCGTCCATGCCGCCGGAGCGCGATGTCCCGCCAGTGCCGTAGCCAGCTCGGAGAGGCCGGCCAGGGCATCGCAGACCAGCGGAAGCGCGCGGTGCTTGCCGGCATCGAAGGCCTGCGTGTTCAGCCCGACGATCCGGCAGGCCGGGTTGGCGAAGAGTGCCCAGGAGCCGGTGGTGAAATCCTGCAGCCTCGTGCCGACGGCCAGGACCAGATCGGCCTCGCGCGCCAGCGCATTGGCGGCGGCCGTGCCGGTGACGCCGATGGCGCCGAGATTGAGCCTTTGGGTTGCCCCGAGGCTGCTCTTGCCGGCCTGCGTCTCAGCGGCGGGAATGCCGTGCGCCTCGCAGAATTCGGCGAGCGCGGCTTCGGCCTCGCTATAGAGTACGCCGCCGCCGGCAATGACGAGTGGTTTCTTCGCCGCCTTGAGCAGTCTGACGGCCTCGACCAGCTCCTGCTCGTCCGGGCGTGGGCGGCGTGGCGTCCAGAGCCGCTCGGCAAAGAAACTCTCGGGATAGTCATAGGCTTCGGCCTGCACGTCCTGGCAGAGCGCCAGCGTCACCGGCCCGCATCCGGCCGGATCGGTCAGGACGGCCATGGCCCGCTCGAAGGCCGGCATCAGCTGCTCCGGCCGTGTCAGCCGGTCGAAATAGCGCGAGACCGGGCGAAAGCAGTCATTGGCGGAGACCGTGCCGTCGCCGAAATCCTCAATCTGCTGCAGCACCGGGTCCGGCAGGCGCCCGGCAAAGACATCGCCCGGCAACAGCAGCAGCGGCAGGCGGTTGACATGCGCGACGGCGGCGGCCGTGACCATGTTGGTGGCACCGGGTCCGATCGAGCTCGTCACCGCCATCATCTGGCGCCGGCGCGAAGCCTTGGCGAAGGCGATCGCAGCATGCGCCATGGCCTGCTCGTTATGGGCGCGATAGGTCGGCAGCGTGTCGCGAGCTGCTTGCAGCGCCTCTCCGAGCCCGGCGACATTGCCGTGCCCGAAGATGGCCCAGACGCCCGCGAAGATCGGCACGGTCTTGCCGTCGATCACCGTCTTCTGTGCCTGCATGGCGCGTGTCAGCGCCTGCGCCATGGTGAGGCGGATCGTACCCATTGGGAGTTCCTCAGCGTTCCTGCCAGGCTGCGACCAGCCTGGCGAAGCGTTCTGCCATCATAGCGGTTGCAGCCTCGTCATCGAGGCCGCCGGCAAGCCAGCCGCGCGCCGCTTCACCGAAAATCGTGCGGCCGACGGCGAATCCCTTGACCGATGCCGAGCCCTGCGCTGCCCGGAAGGCCTGCGCGACCGTCTCTTCCGGAGCGTCGAGCCCGAGCAGCAACACGCCGCGGCAATAGGGGTCATGGCCCGCGATGACCGCATCGATCTCGCGCCATGCAGCCGGGGAGGGCTGGCCCTCGAGCTTCCACCAGTCGGGCTTGATGCCGATGGCGTAGAGTCGCGTCATCACCCGAGCAACCGTGTCGTCAGCAACCGGTCCGTGCTTCGAGGCAATGATCTCGACCAGCAATTCCCGCCCGACCTGTCGACAGGCGAGGGCGACGCGCTTCAGTACCTGCTCCTGCGCACTTCTGAGAGCCTCGGGGTCATCCGGATGGTAGAAGCACAGGCATTTGGCGACATGGCTGACCGGCCACTCGGCCAGGGTGGCGCCGAGAGACCCTGTCGCATCGGTCTCCAGCGCGAGTGGGCGCGAGCCGGGGAGTTCGAGGGGGCGGGCGATCCAGAAGCCGTGATCCTCCGCCCGGAACAGGGCTTCGCGGCCATGGATGCCGTCGACCAGCATGCCAAAGCCAGGGCGTCCGTCGGCGACCCGGGCGGCCGCCTTCACCGCAAGCGTCTTGAAATGGGTGATCCGCTCCTGCGGCACGCCTGCCGCGTCGGCCATCTCCTCGAGCTGCGCCCGATGATCGATGGCGAGCGCCATCACGCCCGCGGGCTGCGGCAGGCGCGTCGTCGCCCAATGCACATGGTTGATCTCGGCGTCCCGGCGTAGCGCCCGGTGCGGCGAACCATGAGCAAGGAAATATTGCAGCTCGGGGAAGGTCGGGCTTTCCGGCGAGCAGAGCAGCCTGGAGACGGCGAAGGCGCCGCAGGCATTGGCAAAGGCGCAGCAGGTCGCAAGCGGCTCGTCGCGCAGCCAGCCGCGCAGGAAGCCGGACATGAAGGCGTCGCCGGCGCCGAGCACGTTGTAGACCTCGACCGGAAAGCCGGGGCCCTTGATTCCGTCTTCGAGCGACGCGGGGATCGCGCCGGGAAATACCACGCAGCCCATCGGCCCGCGCTTGCAGACGATCGTCGCGGCGCTCAAGGATCGGATCGTGCGGATGGCCTGAAGCGTATCCTCCGAGCCGCCGGCGGCGTGGAGCTCTTCCTCCGTGCCGACGATCAGGTCGCAATCGGGCAGGATCGCCTGGAGATGCTCGGTCACCGTTTCGGAGCGGATATAGCGCTCCTCACCGGCCTGGTGCCCGGCAAGTCCCCAGAGATTGGGCCGATAGTCGACATCGAACACGACCTTGCGGCCATGCTTGCGGGCGAGCGCGATCGCCTTCTTCTGAGCCGCGGCGGCGTTGGGAATGGCGAAATGCGTGCCGGTGACGACGATCGCCCTGGCGGAGGCAATGAAGGCCTCGTCGATCTCGCTTTCCTGCAATGCGGCGTCGGCACAGTCGGTGCGGTAGAAGATCAGCGGGAAGGTCTTCTCGTCGCGGACGCCGAGGATGACGAGTGCGGTCAGCCGCTTGGGGTCGGTGATCACGCCGCTCGTCTCGACGCCCTCGCGCTCCAGCTGTTCGCGGATGAAGCGGCCCATCTGCTCGTCGCCGACGCGGGTGATCACGGCCGATTTCAGGCCCAGGCGCGCGGTGCCGATCGCGATATTGGTCGGGCAGCCTCCAACCGCTTTGACGAAACTGCCCATGTCTTCAAGCCGGCCGCCGATTTGCTGGCCGTAGAGATCGACCGAGGAGCGGCCAATCGTGATGACGTCGAGCTGAGGGGCGACGGGCATGGAGCTTCGGCCTTCCGCACTAACCTGCGAGATCGGGATCGGCGCTGACGCCGGCGTGTTCGGCAGTAGCGACCGCGAGCGCCATCGCCAGGGTGAAGCTGGCCGCCATCGAGCGGAATGCGCCGAAATCCGCCTCCGCGACATCGAGCCAGAGCTCACAGTTTTCGGCGAGCGGGCTGAGCGGGCTGTCGGTCAGGGCCAACACCGGGATGCCGCGCTGATGGGCGGCGGCAGCGATCTCGACCGTGGCAGTGGTGTAGGGCGCGCAACTGATCGCCAGAATGGCGTCGGCTGGGCCGGCCAAGGCGGCCTGCTCCTGGCCGAGGCCGCCGACATGGTCGACCAGCACCGCCCTGATGCCGAGCTTGCCGAAGGCATAGGCGAGGTAGGACACCACCGGGAACATGCGTCGCGCGCCGACGAGGACGATGGTTTGCGCCCTGGCCAGCAAGGCAGCCGCCTCTTCCAGCTGGTCGGGCCTGACAGCCGCCCTGAGCTGGGCAAGCGACGCTTCGCTCGCCTGAATGAAGCCGTCGAGCAGGGCTGCGCCGCCCCCCGAGCCTGTTCCTGCCGTTCGCAGGGCTGCCAGGCGCGCGCGGTGATCGGCGGCATGCCGGCGCAGTCGCGAGCGAAACACCTCCTGGAGTTCGCTGAAGCCGGAATAGTCGAGCGCCTGTGCGAAACGCACCAGCGTCGAGGCCTGCACGCCGGCCTTTTCCGCGATCTGCGCGGTGGAGCCGAAGGCCATGTCGTCGAGATGGGCAAGCGCATGATCCGCGACTTGTTTCAGCCGCTTCGGCAGGGATGGCCTCCGTTCGCGCAGCAAAGCGACGAAACGGTCGAATTCCGGCCTGTCCGTGGGCTGAGGCTGTGATCCTGATGACATGCCGGTTCCGGTTAAAGCGCCTTGACTTCAAGCGCTGATCGGCGGAATGTTTATTCCAAAATCAGACAAAGACAATCCATTCATATCAAAATTTCGCTGGGGAGCGTGGCGTCAGGTGTCAGGGAAGAACGAATTCGGTCGGGATCTGACCGGCAAGGCCGCTATCGTGACCGGTGGCAGCCAGGGGCTTGGCGAAGCCGTCGCCCGCGAGTTTCAGGCGCGCGGGATTGCTTCCCTGCTGCTGACCGGCCGCAATCGCGAGCGCGGCGAGGCCGTTGCCCGCGATCTTCGCAATGCTGGCTGCGATGTTCGTTTCCACGCCGCCGATCTTTCCGATCTCGATCAGGTCAAGTCAATCGTTCCGGCCGCCGAGGCGGCGTTCGGTCGCCTCGACATCCTGGTGAACGCCGCTGGCGACACGGATCGCGGCTCCATCCTGGAGACGACGCCCGAGCTCTATGAGCGCATCATGGCGGTCAATCTGCGTGCGCCGTTCTTTCTGATCCAGGGCGCCGCCGAGCTGATGTGCCGGCTCGGGATCGCGGGCGCCATCGTCAATATCCAGTCGATGTCGGCCCATGGCGGCCAGCCATTCCTGAGCGCCTACAGCGTCTCCAAGGGGGCGCTGGCGACGCTGACCCGCAACGCCGCCTTCGGGCTCCTGCCGCACCGTATCCGGGTCAATGGACTGAATATCGGCTGGATGGCGACGCCGGGCGAAGACGCGATCATGCGGTTGCGCCATGACGCGCAGGATGGCTGGCTCGATCAGGCTGCTGCGAGCCAGCCCTTCGGCCGCCTGCTCGACCCGCAAGAGGTCGCCCGCGCCGTCGCCTATCTGGCCTCGGCCGAATCTGGTCTGATGACTGGCTCGAACATCGATTTCGACCAGACGATTCTTGGAGCGCGGCAGTAACGCTGCCGCAGCCACAGCCTTGACGACAGGACATATGACGATGCGCATGGGATTGCTGGGTGCCGGCCGGATCGGACGCGGGCATGCCTCAAGACCGTCGCCAAGACCGGCAGGCCGCTGATGATCGGCTTCAACCGGCGCTTCGACCCGAGCTTCGCTGCGCTCCAGAACCGCCTGCGGGCCGGAGAGGCGGGCGCGATCGAGATCGTCAGCGTGATCTCGCGCGACCCCTCGCCGCCGCCGGTCGACTATGTCAAGCGCTCCGGCGGCCTGTTCCGCGACATGATGATCCATGATTTCGACATGGCCCGCTTCCTCCTCGCCGAAGAGCCCGTCGAGGTCTTCGCGCTCGGTTCGGCGCTGGTCGATCCGGCGATCGGGCAGGCCGGCGATGTCGATACGGCTGCGGTTCTGATGCGCACCGCGTCAGGCAAGATCGCGCAGATCTCGAATTCGCGCCGCGCCAGCTATGGCTACGACCAACGCATCGAAGTCCATGGCTCGAAGGGCATGCTGCGGGCCGGCAATATCCACGAGACCACGGTCGAGATCGCAACCGGCGCCGGCTTCCGGGCTGACCCGGTGCAGAATTTCTTCCTCGAGCGTTATGCCGCCGCCTATCGCGCCGAACTCGATGCCTTCGTCGCCGCCCTGAAGGGCAAGACGGCGCCCCTGCCCTCCGGAGAAGATGGCCTGAAGGCACAGATCCTGGCCGATGCGGCGACCGAATCCGCTCGCAGCGGCAAGCCGGTCGCTGTCGATCTCGGGGCGATCTGATCATGACGCCCGCTGAACTCGATCTGCGCCAATATGCCGTGCTGGGCCTCGTCCAGCAGGCCGGCTTCATGGCGCTCGACTATTTCAATAAGAGCGAAAGCCTTGGCGTCACCATGAAGGGCGCCCAGGACTGGCTCACCGTCGCCGATGGTGCTGTCGAGGATTTCCTGCGGCAGCGCCTTGCCGTGATGTTCCCGCAGGATGCGATCATCGGCGAAGAGGGTGGCGGCGAAGCCTCGGACGCGGTCTGGATCATCGACCCGATCGACGGCACCTCGAATTTCGCCCGCGGCGACCGCAACTGGTGCATCTCGATCGGTTTTCTGCTGAACGGCGTTCCCGAAATCGGCATTCTCTCTGCGCCGGCGCTGGGCGAGATCTATGTCGGACGCAAGGGGCAAGGCGCGACCCTGAATGGCGAGGCGATCAAGGTGTCCGGGCAGACCGATATCAAGCGCGCCTATGTCGAACTGGGCTGGTCGACGCGCATCCCGGCCGAACGCTATGTCGCGATGATCGGGCGTGGCTACGCCGCAGGCGCCTCGGTGAAGCGCGGTGGCTCCGGCGCGCTCGGCCTGGCCCATGTCGCGAATGGCCGGACGGAGGCCTATGCCGAACTCCACATCAACGCATGGGATGTTGCGGCCGGTGTCGTGATCGCAGCCGAAGCCGGCGCGTATGTCAGCGATTTCTTCAGCGGGGACGGTATTGCCAAAGGCAACCCGATCCTGTGCTGCACGCCGGGGCTTCGCCGCGAACTCGAACAGGTCACGCAGATCGGGAGCCGGCAGGCGAACGATTGATCTTTGCCGGCAACACGTCACTATCAAGCCAATAACAAGTCCAAGAACGACACGTAACGGGAGGATGACATGCAGGGATTTCAATGGCTCCGGACCGGGGTCCTGGCAGCGCTGGCCAGCGGGGCTGCTTTTGCGGCGGCCCCCGCACAGGCCCAGGGTGCACTCGTCATGTATTGCGGCGTCCAGGAGGAATGGTGCCGCGCCATGTCGACCGCGTTCGAGCGCGATACGGGGATCAAGGTCGCGATGACCCGCAAATCGGCGGGCGAGATCTATGCCCAGCTCAAGGCGGAATCGGCCAATCCGCGCGGCGATATCTGGTGGGGTGGCACGGGTGACCCCCATCTCCAGGCTGCCGAGGAAGGGCTGACCCTCGAATATGAATCGCCGGTCAACAAGGACCTTCACGACTGGGCGCTGTCGCAGTGGAAGGCGGCTCAGAAGCGCTCCGTCGGCATTTACGCCGGCGCTCTCGGCTTCGGCTTCAACACCCAGCAGATCAAGCAGAAGGGCCTGAACGAGCCGAAATGCTGGGCTGACCTGCTTGATCCGAAGCTCAAGGACGACGTCCAGGTCGCCGATCCGAACTCCTCGGGAACGGCCTATAACCTGCTTGCGACCGTGGTCCAGCTGATGGGCGAGGAGAAGGGCTTCGACTATCTCAAGAAGCTGCACAAGAACGTCAGCCAGTACACCAAGTCGGGCGCCGCCCCCGCCAAGGCCGCGAGCCTCGGCGAAACCGCCGTCGGCATCGTCTTCATCCACGACGCGGTCGTCTTCGCGGTCCAGGGAGATCCGATCAAGGCGGTCGCGCCTTGCGAGGGCACCGGCTACGAAATCGGCTCGATGTCGATCATCAAGGGCGCGCGCAATCTCGACAACGCCAAGAAGTTCTATGACTGGGCGCTGACCCCGGCGGCTCAGGCGCTGGCGGCTCCCGCCAAGTCCTATCAGGTCCCCTCCAACAAGAACTCGACGGTGCCTCCGCAGGCGCCGAAGATGTCCGAGATGAAGATGATCGACTACGACTTCGTCAAATACGGCTCGTCCGCGGAGCGGACGCGGCTGCTGACGAAGTGGGACAAGGAGGTCAAGGCGCTGCCGAAGTAATTTTCCGTCCAGCGCTCTGAAGAGATCCCCTGCGATGCGTCCTGCGACACGGCTCGTCCTGCTGCTCGGCTGGCTCGGCTATGCGGTCATTCCCTGGTACCTGCCTGACGGCGTCAGTCTCAGCCAGTTCGGCTGGCTCGCGGGGTATCCGTTCGGCAAGGTCGGCACGGCGCTCGCGCTGGCCCTGTCCGGAACGGCCCCCTGGCTGCTGCCGGTTGGCGTGGCGCTGCTGGCCGTGACGCTGCTGCTCGGCCGCAGCGAGAGTGCTGCGGTCGGCAGGACGCTGATCTGGGCGGGGCTGACCGGCATGGTCCTGTTCTTCGCGCAGGGCTTTGCCATCACGCTGCAGGGCCAGGGTATCCCCTGGCTCGCAGCGTTGCTCGGCGGCAACGGCGCGGCTCAGGGCGGCATGGGCTTCGGCGCCTTCCTGACGGTGCTTTCGCTCCTGCTGCTGCTCTGTCATGGGCTCGCCTATCGCGGCTTCTGCCGGGGCGACATCTTCACCACCAGCTCGATCGGCATCATCGTCCTGCTGATCGGGCTCTTCATCTTCTTCCCGGTGGCGACGATCCTGCAAAGCGCGCTTGTCGATCAGGCCGGCGCCTTCGCGCCGGGCATCTTCGTCGCGCGCCTGTTCGATTCCTCGATCTGGGGACTTGGCTGCGTCACCGCGAACACCAATTGCGGCGTCGCCTGGAACACGCTGATCCTTGCCGTGCTGACCGGCGTCATCACGACGCTGCTCGGGCTTGCCTGCGCGCTGCTCGTGCTGCGGACGCGCATGCCCGGCAAACGTGTGATGCGCGCGCTCACCGTGTTGCCGATCATCACGCCGCCCTTCGTCATCGGTCTCGCGCTGATTTTGCTCTTCGGCCGCTCCGGCGTGGTCTCCGGGCTGCTCTATGACTGGTTTTCGATTCCGCGCTCGCGCTGGATCTACGGGCTGCCCGGCGTGCTGCTGGCGCAGGTCCTGGCCTTCGCGCCGATCGCATTCCTCGTCCTGATCGGGGTCGTGCAGGGCATCAGCCCCAGCCTGGAGGAGGCCTCGCAGACGCTGGGCGCCAAGCGCTGGGCGACCTTCCGAACGGTGACCTGGCCGCTGCTCAAGCCCGGCCTCGCCAATGCCTTCCTGCTCGGCTTCGTCGAGAGCATGGCCGATTTCGGCAATCCGCTGGTGCTCGGCGGCAATTTCGAGGTGCTGTCGACCAAGATCTTCTTCGCCGTGGTCGGCGCCGCTCATAATCAGGGGCAGGCGGCGGTGCTCGCGATGGTGCTCCTCGTCTTCACGCTCGGCGCCTTCTGGGTGCAGCAGCGCTGGCTCGGCGGCAAATCCTATACGACCGTCACCGGCAAGGGTGATTCCGGCCTGCCGGCAAAACTGCCGAAGCCGGTCACCTTCGTCTCCGCACTGGTGATCGTGCCCTGGGTGGCGCTGACCTTCGTGATCTACGTGATCATCCTGATGGGTGGTTTCGTGAAGACCATGGGCCGCGACCACACGCCGACGCTGGAGCATTACCGCACCGGTTTCGCCATCGATTTCAGCCGTGGAATATTCTTCGAGGGTGCGGCGTGGGATTCGCTGTTCACGACGCTGAAGGTCGCGGCGATCTCGGCCCCGCTGACGGCGGTGCTCGGCCTGCTCACCGCCTATCTGTTGATGCGGCAGCAGTTCCGCGGCCGCCACGTGCTCGAATTCACCACCATGCTGAGCTTCGCCATCCCCGGCACGGTGCTCGGCGTCGCCTATATCCTCGCCTTCAACGTGCCGCCGGTCGAGATCACTGGGACCGGGCTGATCCTGATCATCGCCTTCGTCTTCCGGAACATGCCCGTCGGCGTCCGTTCCGGCATCGCCGGCTTGTCGCAGATCGACAAGAGCCTGGACGAGGCTTCGATCACCTTGCGGGCACGCAGCTTCACCACGCTCTGGCGCGTGGTGCTGCCCTTGCTGCGCCCTGCGCTCGTCTCCGCGTTGGTCTATAGCTTCGTGCGCAGCATCACTTCGGTCAGCGCGGTGATCTTCCTGGTCTCCGCCGAGTACAACCTGGCGACGGCCTATATCGTCGGGCGCGTCGAGGCCGGCGAGTTCGGGCTCGCCATTGCCTATTCCTCGGTGCTGATCGTGGTCATGGCCGTTGGTATCGCCCTGATCCAGCTCGGCGTCGGCGAGCGCAAGCTCGGACGGCGCAGCGCGATCCCGCTCGCCACATCCGCCGCACAGCCCGTCAAGTAAGGAGCAGCACCTCTCATGGCCAAGGCGGGACCTGCCTCAGTCGAATTCCGCAATGTCAGCATGCGCTATGGCGCGGTGACTGCCGTCGACAATATCAGCTTCACGATCGAGCCGGGAAAGCTGGTGACCCTGCTCGGCCCCTCCGGCTGCGGCAAGACCACGACCTTGCGCATGATCGCCGGACTTGAGATCGCGAGCGAAGGCCAGGTCCTGATCGGCGGCAAGGATGTCACGCGGCTCTCGGCTGCCGACCGTGACGTCAGCATGGTCTTCCAGTCCTATGCGCTGTTTCCGCATATGAGCGTGCTGGAGAATGCCGCCTACGGGCCGCTGGTGAAGGGGCTCCCGAAGGCCGAGGCGCAGGACATGGCGCTGACCAAGCTCGCCCTCGTCGGCCTCAAGGGTTTTGAGAAGCGCTACCCGTCCGAGCTCTCGGGCGGACAGCAGCAACGCGTCGCCGTGGCGCGCGCGCTGGTGCTCGAGCCGCAGGTGCTGCTCTTCGACGAACCATTGTCGAATCTCGACGCCAAGCTGCGCCGCAAGGTGCGGGAGGAGATCCGCGAGCTGCAGCAGAGCCTCAATCTGACGGTTGCCTATGTCACCCATGACCAGGAGGAGGCGCTCGCCGTCTCGGACCGGATCATCGTGATGTCGAATGCCCGGATCGCGCAGGAGGGCTCGCCCCGCGAACTCTATGAGGAGCCGGCCAATCCCTTCGTCGCCGACTTCATCGGCGATGCCAACATGGTCGCAGTCACGATCGCGGAGGTTTCCGAAGGCATGGCCGATGTGATGATCGGCTCGGCGAAGGTGAAATTGCCGGCGCGTGGCCTGGTGGCCGGACCGGCCAGGGCGGCGATCCGGCCGGAAAGCCTGTTGATGGGGCCTGCCTCCGGGCCGGGCCTGCGCGGCACCGTCCGCAAATGCGCCTATCTCGGCAACCACCTTGATCTGATGATCGAGACCGAGGTCGGCGAGCTCTTCGTCGTCCAGCCGGGCGGGCGCGATCTGCTGCCTTATGGCCGCGAGGTCGGGCTCTCCTTTGCCAATTCGGGCGTCACGCTCATTCCCCAGAGCTGAGCGGAGAGCGCGCCGCTCCTGTCGCTCCAGCAGGCCAGAGGCGCCGCGCGGCTTGCCCGCCGGCTTCCTGCTCGCTTTGGCCCCACCCGTGGTCCGTGGGGGCGCCGGTGCTATCCCCTCGGGGCGCGAGCAAGACGAACCGAAGGCGCGCGGATTGCGCGCTATCGCAGCCTCACAGATGCCTGAGCCATTCCGCCGCCGCTTCCGCCGGCGGCCGCTCGATATTGAAGGCGCCGACGAAACCACCCTTCTTGTCCATGAGATAGACGAGCGCGGTGTGATCCATCGTGTAATCGCCTTCCTTGAGCGGCACCTTCTTGGAATAGGCGCGATAGGCCTTGATCGTGGCGTCGATCGCGGCGCGGTCGCCGGTCAGGCCGACGATGCGCGGGTCGAAGCTGCCAAGATAGCTCTTCAGCACCTCCGGCGTGTCACGCTCAGGGTCGACGCTGATGAACAGCGCGCGCAGCTTTTCGCCCTTGGGGCCGGCGGCGCGCAGGGTCTCGGAAATCTCGAAGAGCTTGGTCGGGCAGATATCGGGGCAATGGGTGAAGCCGAAGAAGACGAGGAAGGGTGCGCCGCGCAGATCGACGTCGGTCAGCGGCTTGCCTTCGGCCGTCGTCAGCGTGAAGGGGCCGCCGACACTCGAGGTCGCGCTCTGGCCCTGACGCACCGGGCTGAAAGTCAGGATCGCGGCAGCCGCCAGGGCGACTGCGCCGAACAGGAAGACCACGAGAGGCAGGATGAGGCGACGGTTCACAGGGATCCTCGAAAAAACTCGGACGGCGCAGGGGCGCCTCAGAAACAGGCAACGATGGCGGCGATGAGGCCGTCGGTGAAGAGCCGGTCGCCCTCGCGCCACCAGAGCAGCAGCCCGGTCAGCAGCAGCGCAAAAGCGCCGCCGCCGAGCAGCCATAGCCCGGTCCGCGAGGCCTCGGCCTCATGCTCGGCGGCTGTCTGGTCCGATTGCGTCATGACCGCGAGCATAGCCGCGCCAGGCTGAGGCCGGAAGCGGCAACCGTGACGCAGGGGGAGTGCAAGGAGACGAGAGCGGGCGATCGGGATCGAACGGGCGGTATTGGGCTTGGGGAGCAGTTCTATGACGTCGAATCTCTCTTCCTCGCTCCCAGGCAGAAAAGCTGACGGGAGCGCCGGGCACGAAAAACTCTCGATCGCAGTCCCACTGTTGATGGACGGTCGCGGATCATCTACCCGAAGCCGAGTGTAGCGCGATGTCATCCGGAATGCCGCGCAATGCCCGTCAGGGCTGGTCTGGGGCTAGCAGCATTCGATGCCAATTGAGCGTTTCGACACTGTCATCCTGGGCGCGGGTGCTGCTGGAATGATGTGCGCGATCCATGCCGCATCACGCGGCGGGCGTGTTCTCATCGTCGATCAGGCCAAAGCACCCGGCGAAAAGATCCGCATTTCAGGCGGGGGGCGCTGCAACTTCACCAATATCGGCACGAGCGCGCGGAATTTTCTGTCGAACAACCCACATTTCGCAAAATCTGCGCTTGGCCGATACACGCAGCATGATTTCGTTGCGTTGGTCGAAAAACACGGCATTGCCTATCACGAGAAGACGCTCGGGCAGCTCTTCTGCGATGATTCCGCCAAGGATATCATCGCAATGCTGATGGATGAAATGGCGCGCGCGGCATGCGAATTGCGCCTCAGAACCACACTGGAAAGCCTTGAGCGGGTTGATGACGGCTTTGCGATCACGCTTGCCGGCGATGGGGCTGCAAAAATTCGGTGCCGGCATTTTGTCGTCGCGTCCGGAGGAAATTCCATCCCGAAAATGGGGGCATCCAGCCTTGGCTATCAGATCGCCGGCCGGTTTGGTTTGGCGGTGACGGAAACGCGCCCGGCCCTGGTGCCGTTGACATTCGGTGAAGACGTTCTTGCCGGGTTTCGCGAGATTGCCGGCGTCGCGGCGGATGCGCGGGTCTCGCGCGGCAAGACCACATTCGATGAGGCGCTGCTGTTCACGCATCGCGGGCTGTCCGGCCCTGCGATTCTGCAGATCTCGTCGTACTGGCGCGAGAAGGAACCGATCAGGATCGCGTTCCTGCCCACGCAGGACGTGTTCGCCGACTTGCGCGCTTCCAGACAGGAAAACGGCCGCAGAAGCATCGCAAATACGCTTGGTGATATTCTGCCGAAGCGATTGGCCGCTTATCTCGCAGATGCCCACGGTTGGACGGGACCCATCGGCGACGCAAGCGACAAGAAGCTGGCCGCGATCGCTTCCATCATTCACGGCTGGGAGGTCATGCCCATTGGATCGGAGGGGTACCGGACCGCGGAGGTGACGCTCGGTGGTGTCGATACGTCCGGTCTGAACTCACGGACGATGGAAGCAAGGACGGTCGACGGCCTGTACTTCATCGGTGAAGTGGTGGACGTCACGGGCTGGCTCGGCGGCTACAACTTCCAATGGGCGTGGTCATCAGGCTGGGCCGCAGGGACCGCTATCGCCGAACGCACCGGCTGAGATGCCTGCGCGGCGCGATTTAAGATGCTCGCCAGCGTTCCCAGCCAGGCCATGCCGGAGGGGTCGAATGACCGGCGCTGTTCGAGAAACAGCGCTCTAACATATTGTCGTAAAAAGGATTTGGAGCGGGCGATCGGGATCGAACCGACGACATTCAGCTTGGGAAGCTGACGTTCTACCACTGAACTACGCCCGCATGCGCTCGCAGCGACCGCAGATCAACGGCGAGGACACGAATCTCATAGCGGCTTCCTGCGCGGGTGTCATCCGGCAATCGTGCGGGATGGGAGCCTGCGATTCACTCAGTCGCGAAAATGCTTCGAGAGCTTGAGCGCCTGGCCCTGGTAGTTCGATTTCAGGTCGGCGCCATAGAGCGCGTCCGGGCGTGCCGCCATGTGCTCGTAGACCAGCCGGCCGACGATCTGGCCGTCCTCGATGATGAAGGGCACGTCGCGCGAGCGGACCTCGAGAACGGCGCGTGAGCCCTTGCCACCGGCGCCGCCATGGCCGAAGCCGGGGTCGAAGAAGCCGGCATAGTGGACGCGGAACTCGCCGACGAGCGCATCGAATGGCGTCATCTCGACGGCATAGTCCGGGGGCACATGCACCGCCTCCTTCGAGGCCAGGATGTAGAACTGGTCCGGATCGAGGATCAGGGAGCGCGAGGCGTCCGCCTGGATCGGCTCCCAGAAATCGGCGACGCGGTAGGCACCGACCCGGTCGACATCGACGAGCGCGGTATGCCGCTTGCCGCGATAGCCCACGAGGCCGTCGAAGCCGGCGAGATCGACGCTGACGGCAACGCCGCTCTGGAAGGAGGGAGTGGCTGCGCTGACCAGCGTCTCGCGCTCGTGCAA
This sequence comes from Allobosea sp. P1_A7, assembly GCF_056406775.1. NCBI lineage: Bacteria > Pseudomonadati > Pseudomonadota > Alphaproteobacteria > Hyphomicrobiales > Alloboseaceae > Allobosea > Allobosea sp. P1_A7. The sequence goes on along the minus strand of NZ_JBFTZN010000029.1, from coordinate 10,955 downwards.
TTCGCCCAACGTGCGGTCGTCGAGCCGGGCATCGCCGGCTCGGAAGCGGATCTGCGAGAGCCGCGAGCCAGAGCGCACGAGGACGGGGAAGGTGCGCGGCGAGATCTCGATGAAGAGCGGGCCCTCATAGCCTTCCTCGACCAGATCGAACTCGCGCGCCCGGTCGGTGATGACGCGGGTGAAGACATCGAGCCGGCCCGTCGAGCTCTTCGGGTTCGCCGCGGCGCGCAGGCCCTGGGGCAGCGCCAGCCCTTCCATCAGCTCGGCGACATAGACGCAGCCGGTCTCGAGCACAGCACCCCTGGTCAGGTCGATCTCATGCAGGGCGAGCTGGTCGAGCCGCCGTGCGACGGTCGATCCCGGGCCGGGCAGAAAACTGGCGCGGACGCGGTAGGCCTTGTCGCCGAGTCTGAGGTCGAGGCTGGCCGGCTGGATCTGGCCCTCTGCGGGCGGCCGCGCGAGCTTGATCACACCTTCTTCGATGAAGGCACGGATGCGGCTGTCGGGCTGGATGCCGGGCAGGAAGGGCAGCATGAGCGTCGGACCTGTTCAGCCTGAGCTAGCGAAGCCTGGCATGAGGGCCAGGCGGGCCAGTCCTATCGCCCGTTTTCGGGGCGGTTGTCCATGCGGGAATCATTCTGCCCGCCGCCGCGCCGGGCCGGACGCAGGACTGGCCAGCGCGGCTTCGGGATTGACGCTGCCGCCGGCCGGTCCATAACAGGGACGTCGTTCCCGGCCCAATTCCGCCCGCCGGCGAACCGCAACGGCACGGAGCCGCTGAGCATGTATCAGGCGCAAACCCGAGGCGTGCGCGTGACCGCCGTTCCCGAGTTCATGGAACGGGAATCCGCCCATGAGCAGGGTCGCTATTTCTGGGCCTATACGATCGAGATCGTGAACCAGTCGCGACAGACCGTGCAGTTGATGACCCGCCACTGGTTCATCACCGATGGCCGTGGTGAGGTCCATGAAGTGCGCGGCGATGGCGTCGTCGGCAAGCAGCCGGTGCTGCGGCCGGGCGAGAGCTTCAGCTACACCTCGGGCTGCCCGCTGATGACGCCCGACGGCTCGATGCGTGGCTATTACGCCATGCTGGGCGAGGATGGTGTGGTCTTCGATGTCGAGGTGCCGCTGTTTCCGCTCGATTCCCCCTATGTGAAGAAGGTTCTGCATTGACCATTCCGACCACGGCCGCGCGGCGCTACACGCCGCTCGAAATGCTGTCGCGCCTCGTCGCCTTCGACACGGTGAGCGCCAAGTCCAATCTCGATCTCATCGCCTTCGTTGCGGACTATCTCGAGAGTTGGGGTGTGTCCTCGATCCGGATTCCCAATGCCGAGGGCGACAAGGCTGCGCTTTTCGCCACAATTGGCCCGGCCGATCGTGGCGGCATCGTCCTGTCCGGCCACACCGATGTCGTGCCCGTCGCGGGGCAGGCCTGGTCGAGCGACCCCTTCACCCTGCGCATTGCCGATGGCAGGGCCTATGGTCGAGGCGCCGTCGACATGAAGGGTTTTGTGGCGCTGGGACTGGCCCTCGTGCCGGAATTCCTGGCCGCCAGGCTGACGACGCCGATCCATCTCTTCCTGTCCTATGACGAGGAACTTACCTGCCTCGGCGTGGTGGACGGCATTGCCCGCATGGGGCGCGACCTGCCGCTGCCGCGCGCTGTCATCGTCGGCGAGCCGACCTCGCTCGAAATTGCCGACGCCCATAAGGGCATCCGCACCTTCAACACGATCGTCACCGGCTTCGCCGCCCATTCCTCTAAGCCGCATCTCGGCGCCAGCGCCGTCCATGCCGGGGCGTTGCTCGCCGCCGAGCTCGACCGGATGGCGCAGGAGCTGATGGAGCGGGCCGACCCGGCAGATCGCTTCGATCCGCCCTACGACACGGTCCATGTCGGCAAGTTCCATGGCGGCATTGCCCGCAACATCCTGGCCGATCGCTGCGAGCTCGGCTGGGAGGTGCGCACCCTGCCCGGCTCGGATCCCGACGAGGTGCCGGGTCGCTTCGCCGCCTATGCCGAGACGGTGCTCGCGCGCATGCGCCGCACCGCGCCGTCCTCGACGATCACGACCGTGATGACATCGGATGTGCCGGGCCTCGGGCCCGATGCCGGCTCGACGGCGGAGGCCCTCACGATGCGGCTTGCCGGCCGCAACAGCACGATTGCCGTGCCCTATGCGACCGAGGCCGGACATTTCCAGCGCGCCGGCCTGCCCACGGTCGTCTGCGGCCCGGGCTCGATCGATCAGGCGCATCAGCCTGACGAGTTCATCACGCTCGAACAGCTCGCCGCCGGCGAGGCATTCATGCGTGATCTGATGGAGAGCTGCCGGAGCTGAGAGGCTCTGAGCCCCGCATCGGTGACGGCAGGCCGCCGGGGCGAGCGTCGCCTCGGTGCGTTGGGGGCGAGGTCTGCCCAGCCAGCCGCAGCCCGATGTTCTGCCGTTCGGCGCGCCCCGGCGCACCGTCCCGGCCAGGTGCGTCGTCTTGCCCGTGCTGAACTTGCTCGCATAACGCCGTACACGTCGCAGCGCAGGTGCCCGTGCAGGGACGCCTGCGCTGTCTTGCCTCGCTTGCGCGCGGCACGCTTCACTGGAAAATGCATACGCTTAGTAATAATGTATGCAGACATTGATTGGATGTAGCGAGCGATGATCCGTTGCTCGCCGAACTCTGGTGAAGCGATGGAAAACGCGTCAATCTCGGCGCTCGCCTGCGGGAAACCTGCCTCGGCAGCGGCATGGGTGAGGAGCTGAGATGTTCGGTCTGACCGCACTCGAGCTGGCCCGCATCCAGTTCGGCTTCACCATCTCGTTCCACATCGTCTTCCCTGCAATCACGATCGGGCTCGCGAGCTATCTCGCCGTGCTGGAAGGCCTGTGGCTGTGGAAGCGCGACACTGTCTATCGCGACCTCTACCATTTCTGGTCGGCGATCTTTGCCGTGAACTTTGCCATGGGCGTCGTCTCGGGGCTGGTCATGGCCTACCAGTTCGGCACGAACTGGAGCTATTTCTCCTCCTTTGCCGGCAGCGTCACCGGGCCGCTCCTCACCTATGAGGTGCTGACCGCGTTCTTCCTCGAGGCCGGCTTCCTCGGCGTCATGCTGTTCGGCTGGAACAAGGTCGGACCTGGCCTGCATTTCTTCGCGACGATCATGGTCGCGTTGGGCACGCTCGTCTCTGCGACCTGGATTCTTGCGTCCAACAGCTGGATGCAGACGCCGCAGGGCTTTGAGATCATCGATGGCCGGGTCATCCCGGTCGACTGGCTGAAGGTCATCTTCAACCCGTCCTTCCCCTATCGTCTCGTGCATATGACCATCGCCGCCTTTCTCGCGACGGCCCTGTTCGTCGCCGCCTCCGGCGCCTGGCATCTGCTACGCGGCCGCGACACGCCGGCGATCAGGACGATGCTGTCGATGGCGATGTGGATGCTGCTGGTCGTCGCGCCGCTGCAGGTTGCCGTTGGCGATGCGCATGGCCTGAACACGCTCAAATATCAGCCGGCCAAGATCGCCGCGATGGAAGGACACTGGGAGAACAAACCCGGCGAGGGCGTGCCGCTGGTGCTGTTCGGTTGGCCCGACATGGCAGCCGAGACAACGCGCTACAAGCTCGAAATCCCCCGCCTGGGAAGCCTGATCCTGACCCATGACTGGAATGGCCAGATTCAGGGCCTGAAGGAGTTCGCTCCCGAGGACCGGCCCAATTCGACCATCGTGTTCTGGAGCTTCCGCATCATGGTCGGCCTCGGCTTCCTCATGCTGGCGCTCGGCCTCTGGAGCGTCTGGCTGCGCTGGCGCGGAGGATTGTACGAGTCGAAGCTGTTCCTGCGCTTTGCCTTGCTGATGGGGCCGTCGGGGCTGGTCGCCATCCTCGCAGGCTGGTTCACGACGGAGATCGGTCGTCAGCCTTGGATCGTCTATGGCGTGATGCGAACGAAGGACGCAGTCTCCAACCACTCGGCACTGGCGCTGTCGGCGACGCTGATCGTCTTCATCGTCATGTACATCGCGGTCTTCGGAACCGGTGTCAGCTACATGCTGAAGCTGGTGGGACATGGTCCAGAGAGCCACGGCCCGGAGCCGGAAGCCCATGGCGATGAGCTCTTGAATCAACGCCCGGCCCGGCCGCTCTCGGCCGCGCCGGATCACCTCGATGCCCCCAGCGGCGCCGGCAAGGGAGCGTGAGCGAGATGGGTATCGATCTTCCGATCATCTGGGCGGTGATCATCGGCTTCGGCCTGATGATGTATGTGATCATGGACGGTTTCGACCTCGGCATCGGGATCCTGTTCCCCTTCGTGAAGGGGCGGGAGGATCGCGACACCATGGTCAACACGGTGGCGCCGGTCTGGGATGGCAATGAAACCTGGCTGGTGCTGGGCGGCGCAGCGCTGATGGCCGCCTTCCCGCTCGCCTATGCCGTGATCCTCAGCGCGCTTTATCTTCCGCTCGTCCTGATGCTGGCCGGGCTGATCTGGCGCGGCGTCGCCTTCGAGTTCCGCTTCAAGGCCGATGAGGCGCACAAGCCGTTCTGGGACAAGGCCTTTGCCTGGGGCTCCTACATCGCCACCTATTTCCAGGGCGTGTCGCTCGGCGCCTTCATCAATGGCTTTGTGGTGCGCGACGGCGCCTTCGCCGGCGGCGCGCTCGACTGGCTGACACCGTTCAGCCTGTTCACCGGACTTGGTCTCCTGGTGGCCTATGCGCTGCTGGGCAGCACCTGGCTGATCATGAAGACGGAGGAACAGCTGCAGCAGCGCATGATCGCGCTCGCCCGCCCGATCGTCATCGCCCTGCTCGTCGCCATCGTGCTTGTCAGCCTGTGGACGCCATGGCTGCATCAGCGCGTGGCGGAACGCTGGTTCACGCTGCCGAACCTGTTCTTCTTCGCGCCCGTCCCCATCCTTGTCTTCGCGACGGCCGCGCTGATCCTGTCGGTGCTGAAGCGGTCGCCGCATGCAGCGCCCTTCCTGCTGTCGCTGGTGCTGCTCTTCCTCGGCTATAGCGGCCTTGCGATCAGCCTCTGGCCCAACATCATCCCGCCCGACATCTCGATCCGCGCGGCAGCGGCTCCGCCGCAGAGCCTGGGCTTCACCCTGGTCGGGGCGCTCTTTATCATCCCGATCATCCTCGCCTACACCGCGTGGTCCTATTACGTGTTTCGCGGCAAGGTGAAGGCGGGGGAGGGCTACCACTGATGGAGCCGGTCACTGCCCCTCGCAAGTCCTGGCTCAGCCGCTTCGGCTGGCTCGTCCTGATCTGGGGCGCAAGCGTGCTCTCGCTCGGCGTCGTTGCCCTCGGCTTCCGTCTTCTGATGAAGGCCGCCGGGCTGTCGCTCTGAGAGAACAGCGCCGGAGCGAGAATCGCGGCAGCGTCAGGGCGAGGTGTTCAGCCCCGCCTCGACCTCGGTCGGGTCGAAATCATAGCGCCGCGAGCAGAATTCGCAGGTGACGGCGAGCGTGCCGTCATCGGCGACCATGGCCCGGCGGTCCTCGGCGGAAAAGCCGCGCAGCATGCCGAGCACGCGCTCACGCGAGCAGCGGCAGGATTCATGCACGATCACCGGCTCGAAGACGCGTGCGCCACGCTCGTGGAACAGGCGATAGAGCAGCCGCTCGCTTTCCAGCATCGGGTCGAGCAGTTCGTGGTCCTCGACCGTCTCGACCAGCGAGCGGGCCTCGGCCCAGGCATCGTCGGCGATCCCGTCGGGGTGGTCGCTGGCCAGGATCTCGTGCCCCTGCGGGGCATCGCCCGGATGGATGTCGGCGGCGCGTAGCCGGTCGGGCGAGGTCGGCATGAACTGCACGATCAGCCCGCCAGCTCGCCATTGCCGTCCCGCGCCTGTGACGACGCTGCCGACGCCGAGCCGCACCCGGCTCGGAATCTGTTCGGACTGCTTGAAGTACTGGTGCGCCGCGTCTTCGAGGCTCTGATGTTCGAGCGCGACCACGCCCTGATAGCGCGTCGACTGCGAGCCCTGATCGACCGTCAGGCCGAGATGGCCCTTGCCGAGCAGATCGCCCGTGCTCAACGTGCCCTCAGCGACCGCCTGCTGTAGCCGCGCCTCGTCGTAATGCGCGACGGCGCGATAATTGTCGGGCGCGTTGAAATCGACCACCAGCATGGAGATCGGCCCGTCGCTCTTGGTCTGGAGCTGGAAACGGCCTTCGAATTTAAGTGCGGTGCCGAGCAGAACGGTAAGCGCGGCTGCTTCGCCAAGGACGCGCGAGACCGGCTCCGGATAGTTGTGACGCTCGAGGACTGTGTCGATCGAGGCGCCGAGCCGTACGACCCGGCCGCGAATGTCGAGGTCCGGGACCGTGAACGGCACGACCCGATCGTCTAGCGCCGCCGTCTCCGAGGGGGTGTCAGCGACGGCCATCAGGCTGCGACGCCGCCAAAGCACCAGGCCAGGATGCCCTTTTGCGCATGCAGCCGGTTCTCGGCTTCGTCGAAGACGGCCGATTGCGGGCCGTCCATGACCGCATCGGTGACTTCCTCGCCGCGGCTCGCCGGCAGGCAGTGCATGAAGATCGCATCCTTTTCGGCGCGACCGAGCAGGCGCTCGTCGACCTGGTAGGGGCGCAGCAGATTGTGGCGCGTGCCTTCCTCGTCCCCCATCGAGACCCAGCAATCGGTGATGACGCAATCTGCGCCCTCGACCGCGGCTTCGGGCCGGCTGGTCAGCCGGATCTTGGCGCCCTGCTTGCGAGCCCAGTCGATCAGGGCCGGCGGGGGCGACAGCTCTTCCGGCGTCGCGATCGCAAGCTCGAAATCGAGCCGCCCGGCCGCGTGCACCCAGGAGGTCAGGACATTGTTCGTGTCGCCTGTCCAGGCGATGCGCTTGCCGGTGATCGGCCCCCTGCGCTCCTCGAAGGTCATGACGTCGGCCATGACCTGGCAGGGATGCTGGCGCTTGGTCAGCCCGTTGATGACCGGCACGGTGGCATATTTCGCCATCTCGACCACGGAATCATGGTCGAGCATGCGGATCATGATGGCGTCGACATAGCGCGACAGCACGCGGGCGGTATCGGCAATGGTCTCGCGCTCGCCGAGCTCGATCTCCGCGCAGGATGGCGCGGAGCTGGTCGCTGGAGAAATCGGAAAGATCGAGGAAATGGCGCATCGTCGGCGCTTCCTTCAAAAAAAACGTGCCGTGGGCGGAGGGTTCGTTATTCGGCCGCCGGTCGCTTCAGGGTGGCCTCGACCGCTTGCGCAGCCCTTTCGAGCCGCACGATCGCCTCCGCGGCATCGGCCTCGGTGATGACCAGCGGCGGCAGCAGGCGCACGACATTGTCGCCGGCTGCGACGACCAGCAGCCCGGCCGCACGCGCCTCGACCACGAAATCGGTGTTCGGCGTGTTGAGCTTCAGGCCGATCATCAGCCCCTCGCCGCGGATCTCCGAGATCACGTCGGGATGGTGATCCCTGAGCTGGGCCAGCGACTGTCGCAGGCGCAGACTCATCTGCTGGACGTGATCGAGGAAGCCCGGCGCCAGCACGACATCGAGCACGGCATTGCCGACCGCCATGGCGAGCGGATTGCCGCCGAACGTCGTGCCATGCGTGCCGAGCGTCATGCCCGAAGCCGCTTCCTCGGTGGCGAGGCAGGCGCCCATCGGGAACCCGCCGCCAATGCCCTTGGCGATCGCCATGATGTCGGGCGCGACGCCCGAGAGCTCATAGGAGAAGAACTTGCCGGTGCGCCCCACGCCGGTCTGGATCTCGTCGAAGATCAGCATCAGGCCATGCGTGTCGCAGAGCTCGCGGAGCAGCTTGAGGAAGCGCACGGGCGCGGAGCGCAGGCCACCCTCGCCCTGGATCGGCTCGATCATCAGCGCAGCCGTCTCGGGCCCGATCGCGGCCTTCAGCGCGGCCTCGTCGTCGAAGGGCACCTGGTCGAAGCCGTCGACCTTCGGGCCGAAGCCGTCGATATATTTCTGCTGGCCGCCGGCAGCGATGGTCGCAAGCGTACGACCGTGGAAGGCGCCCTCGAAGGTGATGATGCGATAGCGCTCGGGATGGCCTTTCGCAGCATGGTACTTGCGCGCCATCTTGATGGCGCACTCATTGGCCTCGGCGCCGGAATTGGTGAAGAACGCCCGTTCCGCGAAGGTCGCCTCGCAGAGCCGCCGGGCCAGCCGTTCTCCTTCCGGCATGCTGTAGAGGTTTGAGGTGTGCCAGATGCGCGAGGCCTGCTCGGTCAGCGCCTGGACCAGATGCGGATGCGCATGGCCGAGCGCATTGACGGCGATGCCTGCGCCGAAATCGAGATAGCGCTGGCCGTCCGAGGCGACCACCCAGGCGCCTTCGCCGCGCTCAAGCGCGATCGGCGCGCGAGCATAGGTCGGCAACAGCACGGACTGGGAGGGATTAACGGGAGCAGGGGTCATGACAGGCGATCCTCACGGAAGGGCGAATGAGAACGGGTGGGCGCTGGATCGAAGAACGGAGTCGCGGGGCAAGAATTGGCAGCCCTCTGCGACCCGCCGGCGACATTATCGTCGCAGCCAGTTCCCGACGTCTCGTCGCGCCGTCATCCGCATCACCAAGAAGACCTTGATCCGTCAAAAACATAAGCGCCGCCCGTGGAAGGGCGGCTAGGTCGGCGAGACTATGCAAAACCGGTCCCCCGCTGTCAATTCCGCGCCGTAAGGTCAGTTGCTCCGCAGATGGGGGCTTGACCCGCGATCCGCGAATGGCTGGGGAAAAACCAATTTCCGATTCGGGGACTCTTGTGGCCGAGTCCCGGCATCTTGTATGGTCCGGTTTGTCAGATACGACATCTCGTGCGGCGTCTCCTGTACCGTCAATTCCGGGTGTAACGGCCTCCGTTTAACAGCGGGAGCTGCCGGTTTCGGATTCCGCCCACGATCGGCCCATAGGCCGGTTCCGTGAAGGAGCTGGCCCGATGAGACAGGTGAAGCCATGAACGACGTCGGAGCATGGACGGACGAACGCGTCGAGCTTCTCAAGAAGCTCTGGAGCGACGGACTGAGCGCCAGCCAGATTGCGGGCGAACTCGGCAACGTCACGCGTAATGCCGTGATCGGCAAGGTGCACCGGCTTGGTCTTTCCGGGCGAGCCAAGAGCCCGGCCGCTTCGTCGACGCCGCGCCCCCGCAAGGCGCCGACCCGCGCGCCGAGCCATCCTGTCGGCGGCAATGCCGGCATGACCCGTGGCGCCAATGCGCTCGCGCCGCAATATGAGCCCGAGGTCGAGGTCGAGGCACAACAGGCGCCGGCTTTGCCTGAGGACGTCGTGGTGCCGTTCTCCGATCGGGTCACCATCATGGACCTGCGCGAATATATGTGCCGCTGGCCGATGGGCGACCCGACCACGGCGGAATTCCGCTTCTGCGGCGGCCGTTCGCAGACCGGCATGCCCTATTGCAGCTACCACGCCCGGATTGCCTATCAGCCCGCGGCCGATCGCCGTCGCGACCGCAAGGTCGTGCGCGCCTGAGCCAAGGCTCCTTGGATCTGAAATCGAAGCCGGCCCCGCAAGGCCGGCTTTTTCATTGGGGCCCGCGGGAGCGGAGCGGGTGATCCCGACTTTACGGTCGCTTAACCCAGTTTGCGTCGCTCGAGGCGCTTGCTCCAGCGCGATAGCGCGTAGCAGATCAGCCAATAGATCGCCCCGGCAAAGGCATAGGCCTCCATGTTCATCCCGACCCAGTTGGGGTCGGCAAGCGAGGCCTGGGCGATGCCGAGCAGGTCGAGGATCGAGACGACGAGCACGAGCGTCGTGTTCTTGATCAGCGCGATGAATTCGTTGGTCATCGCCGGCAGCGAAATCCGCAAGGCCTGCGGCAGAACGATCAGCCCGGTTGCCTTCCAATAGGTCAGTCCCAGCGCGGTTGCGGCCTCGCGCTGGCCGGAGGGAAGCGCCTGCAATCCGCCGCGGACGGCTTCGGCCATATAGGCGGCGATGACGAGGCCGAGCCCGATCACGGCGCGCGCCAGGCGGTCGATGCCCGTGCCGCTCGGCAGGATCAGCGGCAGCAGCAGCGAGGCGAGGAAGATGACCGCGATGATCGGCACGCCGCGCCAGAACTCGATGAACAGCACGCTGATCAGCCGCACCACCTTGAGCTGCGACTGGCGTCCAAGCGCGAGCAGGATGCCGAGCGGGATCGCGATCAGGCTGGAATAGACCGAGATGAAGAGCGTCAGCATCAGCCCGCCCCACTCGCGCGTCTCGACCGGGCGCAGACCGAACCCGCCGGCAAGCAGCCAGACGCCGAGCGGTGGCAGGATGATCAGCGCCAGGATCGCGAGCCGGATCCGCATGGATTTCGGCGAGAGATAGAGGCCGAGCCCAGAGAGTGCGAAGATTGCTCCGGTGAGATCGGCCCGCCAGCGCTCGTCGACGGGATAGAGCCCATACATGAACTGGCCGAAGCGGGCCCGAATGAAGACCCAGCAGGCACCGCTGCCGGTGCAATCATTGCGCGTGGTGCCGGACCAGGTCGCGTCGATCAGCGCCCAGCGGATCAGCGGGACCGCGACCCAGGCGATGCCGAGTGCGAGGACCACTGTGAGGGCGGCGGTTGCCGGCGTGCCGAACAGCCTCTGGCGCCAGAGCGGAAAGGTCGCTGCGCTCATCGGGTCACCAGCGCGATCCTGGCATTGTACCAGTTCATGAAGGCGGAGACGGCAAGCCCGATCACCAGATAGACCGCTAGCGTCATGGCGATGATCTCGATCGCCTGCCCGGTATTGTTCAGCGCCGAGCCCATGAACAGGCTGACGACGTCGGGATAGGCGATGGCCGCACCGAAGGACGAGTTCTTCAGCACGTTGAGATATTGGTTGGTCATCGGCGGCACGATCACGCGCAGCGCCTGCGGGATGACGACGAGCCGCAGGATCTGGCCGGGACGCAGCCCGAGCGCTGCAGACGCCTCGCTCTGGCCATGCGGCACGGCCTGGATG
>NZ_JBFTZN010000028.1:0-38288 GCF_056406775.1 Allobosea sp. P1_A7 | reverse complement strand
GCGCTGTACCGCGCGCGGTTCCCCGCGATCGAGACGCTGCCGACTGTCGGAGATAGCACCGCAGACGGGTTTTCCTTCGAGAAGGCGGTCGAACTTGACCCGGACCTGGTCGTTCTGAGCCTGTCGATCGCCGGCACGCGCCGCGGCCCTGGCGATCTCGTCGCGAAATTCGAGGCGGCGGGCATCCCGGTGATCGTGGTGGATTTCTTCCTGCAGCCGTTCCGCGACACGGTGCCCAGCCTGCGCATCCTCGGCAAGGCGATCGACAGGGAGGCTGCGGCCGAAGAGTTCGTCACCTTCTACCAAGACCGGAGACAGCGCATCGCGAGGCGGCTCGGTCCGGTCGAGCGACCGTCCGTCTTCATGCATGCGCATGCCGGAAGCGCCGAATGCTGCTTCTCGCCGGGAAAGGGTACCTTCGACGACTACATCACGGCCGCGGGCGGAAGAAATATCGCGGCAGCGTTGCTGCCGGGAGCGACAGGCCAGATCAGCCTCGAGCAGGTTCTCGCCCTGGACCCGGCGATCTATATCGCGACGGGCGGCACCCATCTCGCAAGGACCGGCGGGCTGGTGCTGGGTCTGGGCGTTCCCGCCGAGGTCGCGTCGCGCAGCCTTGCAACGCAGCTCGCCCGCCCCGGTCTCAAGGCCCTGACGGCGGTGAGGAAGGGCCAGGCCTATGGTCTCTGGCATCTGTTCAACGACACCCCCACCCATATCGCGGCGATCGAGGCGATGGCGAAGTGGTTCCATCCGCAGCTGTTTGCCGATATCGATCCGCAGGTGACGCTGGACGAGATTTCCCGGCGCTTTTCAGCGATCCCGCTGCACGGAACGTTCTGGTTCGAACCGCATGGCGGAAAGCCGCAAGACTTGGCAAGCCCGTCGGCAAAGCCATGAATTTCGCTGCAAATCCCTCCTCCCCCGTCGCTGCCCGCGAGGTTGCCCTGCCATGACCGCTCTCGTTGCCCACGCGCGGATCGCTCTGGCCGATCCGGACGCCATCATCGCTCCGCTTTGCGAACACCTCGCCGAGCATGGCGCAGAGGTCACGCGGGAGGAGGGCGCGACCATCATTGCGCTCGGCAGCTATCGCGGCTGGCTGCAGTCCAGCGACGGGCATCTCGTCGTGCGCGCCGAGGCGCCCGATATGGCGAGCCTGCAGGGTGCCAAACAGGCGATCGCGAGCCATATCATCGAATTTGCGCCCCGTGGCGAGACCGTCCCCTCGATCGCCTGGACCGGAGCCGGGAGCGGCGTCGCGATTCCATCGAGTTTTCGCATCCTGACTGTGACTGGCGTTCGGGATATCTCGCCGCATATGCGCCGGATCAGCTTCCAGGGCGAGGACCTTGCCAGGTTCGACAGCCTGGAGGCGCTGCATGTCAGGTTGTTCCTGCCGCCGCCTGATCTGGCCGAGCCGGAATGGCCGACATTCGGAGAGGATGGGATCTTGCGTCTGCCGGAGGCAGACAAGGCGCCGGCCGTGCGCAAATACACGATCCGGGAGATCGATACGGTCGCGGGAACGGTCGCACTCGATTTCGTGCTGCACGAGGATGCCGGCCCCGGCGCAGCCTTCGCGACGCGGGCTCGGCCTGGCGATCGTATCGGCATGGCAGGCCCCGGCGGACGTGGCTTGCGCGAGGCCGACTGGTATCTGTTCATGGGCGACGAGACCGCGCTGCCTGCGATCGGTCGCATGCTCGCCCACCTGCCACTAACGGCACGGGGCCTCGCTTTCATCGAAGTCACCGATGCCGGTGAAGAGCAGGCCCTGGTCTGCCCCGCCGGCGTGGAGATTCGCTGGCTGCATCGCCAGGGCGCCGAGGCCGGCACCACGACACTGCTCCAGGACGCCTTTGACGCTGTCCTGTGGCCTTCGGACGAGGCGACCGTCTATCTCTGGGCCGCGCTCGAACATGCCGGCTTCAAAGCCCTTCGCATGGCCGCCCGCAAGCGTCTGCGGCCCGAGCGCGATCATCATCTGATCGTCAGCTATTGGCGCCGCGGGATCAGCGAGGACCGGCAAGCCGACTAAAGCTGCGGTGCAACGCCCTGCCGGCCTCTTCGATCAGGGGTCTACGCCCCCTATCCCATTTTCAGCCGTGACGGAGATGAGGCCGCCAGCGGGTGATCGAACTCTCGCGGCCGCCTTCTCCGCTCATCCGGCGGCCRGCGGGGTACCGTGCGTGTGGAAGCTCTCGATCGTCTTCAGCCCCCACGCCTGCCCCTTCTTCCGCTCGGTTTCGGTCCACGTCACCGTCTGCCAATCCGGATCGAGAATGAGGCGTGCGCCGGCATTGGCGATCTCGATGCGATTGCCGGCGGGCTCGTAGACATAGAGAAAAAAGGTCTGCTGAACCGCGTGCTTATGGGGCCCGGTCTCGATGTGAATGCCGTTCTCGAGAAAGATGTCGGCGGCTTCGAGAATATGTTCGCGCTGGTCGGCCGCATAGGTGAGGTGGTGGAAGCGCCCGAGAGCCGCGGTGTGGTCGCGCGTATAGGCGATGTCGTAGCTCTTGTTGTTGACGGTGAACCAGCAGCCGCCGACCTCGCCGGAATCGAGCACGATCTGTTCCGTGATGCGGCTGCCCAGGGCCTTCGGCATGAAATCGCGGATCACCGCAACGTCCTGCGCCAGCAGATTGAGATGGTCGAGACGGCGCACAGCACAGCCGCGGCCATGGTTGCGCTGCGCCTGGTTCTTCAGCGCCGGCCGTTCATGCGGCGGCGCGGCGTATTTTTGGGTGTCGAAATAGATCTCGAACACATGATTGTCGGGATCGCGGAACCGGTAGGCCTTGCCATGGCCGAGATCGCCGTCGTTCCAGCCGATGCCGGCCCCCATGGCCTCGATCGCGTTGACCCGGCGCATCAGGCCAGCCYCGCTTGTCGCCCGATAGCCGATATGGCCGACACCCGTCGTGGTCGAGGCCGTGAGTTTCAGCGTGTGGAACTCATAGTCGTCCCAGGCGCGCAGATAGACGCTGTCGCCCTCCCGTCCGCTCTCGGTCAGCCCGAGGATATTGACGAAGAAGTCGAGGCTGGCCTCCGGCTTGTTCGTGAACAGCTCGACATGGGCGAGATGAGCGATATCGAAACAGGGTTCCTGGCTCATCCCCACACCTCCTGCGCCACCTCGACGATGCGCGCCAGCTTGGCCCATTGCTCGTCCTCGGCCAGCACATTGCCCTCTTCGGTGGAGGCGAAGCCGCATTGGGGCGAGAGGCAGAGCTGATCCAGGGGCGCGAAGGCCGAGGCCTGCTCGATCCGCCGCTTCAGGTTGTCCTTGCTCTCGACGCTGCCGAACTTCGAGGTGACGAGGCCCAGCACGACCTGCTTGCCCTTCGGCAGGAAGCGCAGCGGCTCGAAGCCGCCGGAGCGGTCATCATCCCATTCCATGAAATAGCCGTCGACATTGATCTGGTTGAAGACCATCTCGGCGACGGGTTCATAGCCGCCCGAGGCGATGAAAGTCGATTTGAAGTTGCCGCGGCAGGTATGGGTGGTAATCGTCATGTCCGCCGGCTTGGCCGCCGTCGCTGTGTTGATGACGTCGCGATAGATGTGGATCAGCTTGTCGGGGTCATCGCCACGATCGACCAGCATCTGGCGCTGCTCGGGATCGCAGAAATAGGAGAGGCTGGTATCGTCGAGCTGCAGATAGCGGCAGCCGGCGTCGTAAAAGGCCTTCACCGCCTTGGCGTAGGCCTTGCCGAGATCCGCGTAGTAATCCTCCATCCTGAAATAGGCAGAGATATCGACGGCTTTCCGGCCGCCGCGATAGTGCAGCATGCTCGGGCTCGGGATCGTCATCTTCGGCACGCGGTCGGTGACGGAGGCGAGAAACCTGAAATGCGCGAGATGCGGGTGGTCGTCGGGAAAGTCGAGCTTGCCGGTCACGCGAAGGCCGCGGGCCTTGGTYGCGACGCCCTTGAACTGGATGCCTGAATCCGAGTCGTATCCCTGCACGCCGGAGAGATTCTCCAGGAAATCGAAATGCCAGAAGGCGCGGCGGAACTCGCCGTCCGTGACCGCCTGGAGCCCGACCTCCTCCTGCTTCTTCACCAGTGCCCTGATCTCGGCATCCTCGATCGCCGTCAGATCGGCGGCGGAGATTTCGCCCGTCACCAGCTTGGCGCGCGCGTCCTTGACGCGTGCGCTGCGTAACAGGCTTCCAACCATATCGGCTCGGAGACGATGGCTGCCAGCCCTTCCTCCCGGAACAGCGTCTTCAATGCCGCGAGCAGTTCCTCGACGATGATCGGCGCCAGCCCCTCGGTCGGTTCGTCCAGAAGCAGCAGCCTGGGATTGAGCATCAGGGCGCGGCCAATGGCCAGCATCTGCTGTTCGCCGCCGGAGAGCTGGTTGCCGAGATTGCTCTTGCGTTCGGCGAGGCGCGGAAACATCCGGAAGACGCGTTCCGTCGTCCATGGGCCGGGGCGCGCGACCGCAGTCAGGTTCTCCACGACGGTCAGCGACTTGAAGATGTTGCGCTCCTGCGGCACCCAGCCGATGCCCGCATGGGCCCGCTGCTCGGGTGTCGCCGCGGAGATGTCGACATCGGCAAGAGTGATGCGCCCGGCCCGCCGGCGCGTCACGCCGATGATCGTGTTGACCAGCGTCGTCTTGCCGACGCCATTGCGGCCCAGCAAGGCGAGCGAGCGCCCCTCGTCGAGGGAGAGCGCGACATCGAACAGGACGAGAGCGTCGCCGTAGCCGGCGTTCAGGCCTTCGATCCGCAGGAGCTCAGACATGGGCGGCCTCGCCGAGATAGGCCTGCTTGACGGCGGGGTCGCGCGCGACCACCGCAGGTTCGCCTTCCGTCAGCACGCGACCATTGACGAGAACGGTGATCCGGGTCGCGAACCGGAAGATGATATCCATGTCGTGTTCGATCAGCAGCACCGAAACATCGTCCGGCAATGCTGCGACGGTCTCCAGCAATTCGCGCCTCTCGGCTTCGGGGACGCCGGCGGCGGGCTCGTCAAGCAGGAGCACGCTCGGCCTGGCCGCAAAAGCCGCGGCGATCTCGATCTGACGCTGCTTGCCATAGGGCAATGTCGCGATGCGCTGATCCATGATGTCCTCGAGCTTGAAGCGGGCGAGGATATCGGTCGTCTCGGCGATGGCCTCGTCATCGGCGTCGAGCCTTTGGAAAAGCCGCATGCCTCGGCCGAGCCGTTCCGCGGTGACGAGCGAGATCATCTCGAGCGGCGTCATTGTGCGGAAGAGCTGATTGATCTGGAAGGTGCGGGCGACACCGCGCTTGACCCGCGCCTCTCGCGACAGGCCGGTAATGTCCTGCCCCATCAGGCTGACGCGCCCCGATGTCGGCCGCAGAACCCCTGTGAGCAGATTGACGAAGGTCGTCTTGCCCGCGCCGTTCGGGCCGATCAGCGCGTGGCGCGCGCCCTTTTCCAGCGAGAACGTCACGTCGTCGGTCGCAGTGATGCCGCCGAAGGTCTTGGCGAGATCGAAGGTCTGCAGGACGGCGCTCACGACGAGGCCCCACGTTTCGGAAACCGCGCGACCAGCGCCTTGATCGCGCCATGGATCAGTTCACGACCACCAAGGACGAAGAGGACGAGGAAAAGCCCGATCCAGAACATCCAGTATTGCGGGGTGAAGGTCGCGATGGCGTCCTGCAGGAACTTGAACGCAATCGCACCGATCAGGCCGCCATAGAGATAGCCGGCCCCGCCGATGATCAGCACCAGCATCAGGTCGGCTGAACGGTGGAAGTCGAACACGTCCAGGGAGACGAATTGCGTGGTCTGGGCGAGCAAGGCGCCCGCAGCTCCCGCATAGGCCGCCGACAAGGCATAGATGGCCGCAAGGCGCCAAGGGACAGGCACGCCGGATGCGGCAGCGCGCAGTTGATTGTCGCGAATGCCGCGAAGGGACAAGCCGAATGGCGAATTCACGATCCGCCGCGCGATCAGGAACAGGATGAACAGCACCGACAGTGAATAGAGGTAGGCCGTGCGGCCGAAAATATCGAAGTCGAACGTCCCGAAGACCGGCGCCATCGTGATGCCCTGCAGGCCGTCGGCGCCGCCGGTGAGCCATGCCAGCGAGTTCGCAACCTCGTAGAGGATCAATGCCACGCCGAGCGTGATCATGAGGCGGGTCAGATCCGTGCCGCGCAGGACGAGCGGACTGGTAAGCAGCCCGAGCAGCGCGGATGTCGCCATCCCGAATGCCAGGCCGGCCAGGGGATCTGCCGTGACATACTTGGCCAACAGCCCGGCCGAATAAGCCCCCATCCCCAGGAAGGCGGCGTGCCCCAGCGATACGATCCCGGCATAGCCGAGGATCAGATCGAGCGAGAGTGCGAACAGGGCAAGGATCGCGATCTCGTTGAGGATCAGAAAGCGCGTTGGAAACAGCACGAAGGACGCTGCGGCGAAGAGCCAGAATGCCAGTTCGGCTGGGTGCCAGCGCCGGGCGCGGTGCAGCGAGTGCCTGACGCGCTGTTCGAGAACCGTCCCGCTCATGTGCGAGCCCTCGCGAACAGGCCCTCGGGGCGAAGCAGCAGCAGGATGACCATCAGCGCGTAGATGATGAAGGCTCCAGCCTGCGGGACCAGATATTTGCCCATCACATCGGCGACACCGAGCAGCATGGCAGCGAGGAAGGGGCCGGTGATCGTCGAGGTGCCGCCGACCGTGACGACGATCAGGAAGTAGATCATGAATTTCAGCGGAAAGGTCGGATCGAGCCCCATGAGCTCGATCCCGAGCGCGCCGCCGAGCCCCGCCAGTCCGGAACCGAGCGCAAAGGTCAGGGCGAACAACCGGTTCACCGGAATGCCCAGGCCGCGCGCGACGCGGGCATCGTCCACGGCGGCACGCAGCCGGCTGCCGAAGCGGGTCTTCGCGAAGCCCCATTGCAGGGCGACCGCAAGCAGCCCGCAGATGCCGATCACGAACAGACGGTAGTAACCGATGCCGATACCGAGCACGTAGAAACGCCCCTGAAGCCAGGGCGGCAGCTGGATGATCTGCTGGCTCGAGCCCAGCAGCCAGTCGGTGCCCGCGACGGCCATGAAGACGAGCCCGATCGAGAACATCACCTGATCGAGATGGCTCTTGGCATACATCGGCCGATAGACGAGCCGCTCGAGCACGATCCCCGCCAGCGCAGCGGCAAGGAAGGCGGCCGGAAGCGAAGCCAGGAACGGCAGGCCCAGCCGCTGCATCAGCAGCACGGTCACATAGCCGCCGAGCATGGCGAAGGCGCCATGGGCGAGGTTGACGAAATTCATCAACCCCATCGTTACGGAAAGCCCGCAAGCGAGGACGAACAGCACCATCCCATAGGCGATGCCATCGAACAGGATGGTGAGCATGGCGTCGGCCCGGCCGCGTCAGACCGCCTATTTGCGCGCCTTCACCGGATCCTTGACCTGCGGGATCGTGGCAAACTCGATGTTGAACAGGTCGGAACCGACCTTCTCGGTGCGGCGGACATAGATGTTCTGGATGATGTCGCGTGTCGCCGGATCGATCGTGATCGGTCCGCGCGGGCTCTCCCAGGACGCGCCCTTCATCGCCGCGATGAGCTTTTCGCCGCCGGCGTCGCCATTTGTCGCCTTGAGCGCCTCGGCGATCAGCCGCATGCCGTCATATCCGCCGACGGCCATGAAGTTCGGACGCACGCCTGGATTGGCGGCCTCGAACGCCTTCACGAAGGCCTGGTTGGCTGCGCTGTCGTGCTTCGCCGAATAATGATGCGTGGTGATGGCGCCGATCGCGACGTCCCCCATGCCGTTGAGGATATCGTCATCGACCACGTCGCCCGGGCCGATCAGCTTGACGCCGGCCTTGTCGAGGCCGCGCTCGACGAACTGCTTCATGAACTGCGCGCCAATGCCCGACGGAACGAACACGAACAGGGCATCGGGCTTTGCCTCGGAGACGCGCTGCAGGAACGGCGCGAAATCCGGGTTGCGCAACGGCACGCGCACGCTTTCGACCGTGCCGCCGGCGGCCTTGAATTTGTTGGCAAAGGAGGTCTCGGCGTCGATCCCGGGGCCGTAATCGGTCACGACGGTGAAGACGCGCTTGATGCCGTTCGACCAGGCCCAGTCCGCCATCGGCTCGGACGCCTGCGGCAGGGTGAACGAGGTGCGCACGATGAAGGGCGAGGCCTCGGTGATCGACGCCGTCGCAGCCGCCATCACGATCTGCGGGATCTTGGCCTGGGTCGCGATCGGGGCCGTCGCCATGGCGAGCGGCGTCAGGCCGAAGCCAGCCAGAACCGCGACCTTGTCGTTGACCACGAGCTCCTGCGCGATCCGGCGCGTCGCATCGGCGTTGCCGGTATCGTCCTTGAGAATGACCTCCAGGCGCTTTCCGCCATGCGTCGCGCCGTTCTGAGCCAGGAAGAGCTTCACGGCCGCTTCGATCTGGCGTCCCGTCGATGCGAAGGGGCCAGTCATCGGCAGGATCAGCCCGACCTTGACCACCTCCTGGGCCTGCGCCGCGGAGCCCAATGTCGCCGCGACTGCACCTGCCATGAAGACTTTGAGAACCGTCCTGCGGATTGTCATCGTGATACCCCTCCCTGGGTCTGGCTCTTGTTTCCGAGCCGCCTTTTAGTTGTCGTCGCGATAGACGAGCCCAGCTTGCGCGAGCCCATCACGCATTCCATACATATCGAGCCCGAGCTCGCCGGCGGAGAGCCGGCGACGCTTCTCATCTTCGTTCGCCTCCCGCGCCCGCGCCGCGGCGGCAACCCTCTCCGCTTCGAGCCGTGGAACCACCACCACGCCATCATCGTCGGCGACGATCACGTCGCCAGGATTGATCATCTCACCGGCACAGACCACCGGCACGTTCACCGATCCGAGCGTCGCCTTGACGGTCCCCTTGGCCGAGATCGCGCGCGACCACACCGGGAACCCCATCTCCGTCAGGATGCGCACGTCACGCACCCCGGCATCGATGACGAGGCCGATGCCGCCGCGCGCCCTGAGAGAGGTCGCGAGAAGGTCGCCGAACATGCCGTCAGTGTTGTCTGCCGTGCAGGCGACCACAAGTATGTCGCCGGGCATGACCTGCTCGATCGCGACATGGATCATCCAGTTGTCGCCGGGTTGGGCGAGGACGGTGAYGGCCCCACCGGCGATCGAGGCGCCGGCATAGATCGGGCGCATATAGGGCTTCATCAGTCCCGTCCGGCCCATGGCCTCATGGGTGGTCGAGACGCCAAGGTCCTGGAATGCCGCCATATCGGCGCTTGCAGCCCGTTTCTTCGTGCGGACGACGACGCCGGTCATGCCAGGGACTCCAGGGCTTCGGGGAACAGGCGCTGGTAGGCCTCACCGTAAGTCATCGCCTTGCCGGAGTTGCGCCCACCCTGCATGCCGCGGTTCAGCGCCACCCGCGTATAGTATTCCCAGAGATGCTTCTGCGCGGCCAGGATTTCGAATGCCTTGCGCTTCGTCTCCCAGACCTCGTCGATGTTGAGGATCAGGTTCGGCTTGAAGTTGCACTGCTCGGGCTGGTGCGGCTCGAACAGGAAGACCGGCGGCGCGGCATAGGCGCGCGCGGGGTCCGGCTTATGGCCTGCAGCCTGCGCGATGATCCGCGCTTCCTGCGCGAAACGCGCCGCTTCGGGATGGTCGACATTGTAGGGGTCTTCAAGCGCATGGGTCAGCACGAAGCTGGGAGTGAGCTCATGGAAGAGGTCGATCGCCCGGTCGAGCATCGGCCCTGTCGTGCGCAGCGGATAGTCGCCGGCATCCATGAATTCGATCTCGGCCCCGAGGACCGCGGCGGCGCGCTCGGCTTCGTCGCGACGCTGCGCCTTGACGTCCTCCACCCGCACACCCGCCTGCTTCCAGGCGAACTGGCTTTCGCCCCGCTCGCCATAGGCCAGACACAGGATCTTTACCCGCATGCCCTGCCTGGCGTGCAAGGCGATGGCACCGCCCGCACGCCAGACAAAATCGCCGGGGTGGGCGGTAATCACCAGACCCGTCTTCTGCAGGCTCGCCATTGAGCTGTAATCCTCTCTTCTCGGTCCTATTCGGGGGCGCGACGTGCTTCGTCGCCGCTGCGCGCGAGCGCATGCGGTGGCACGTAGGCCTGGCCATCCATCAGAATGCGCGCGGTGCGCAGCAGGCCGGCGCGCTCGATGACGGGGCGCTCCGGCGTGCCACCCACGGTGAGCTTCACCGTGAATTCCCCGGTCGGATGTTCGACGGAAATCGCGCGTTCGCGACCGGTAGGCATCGCGGCGACCGAAGCTGCCGGCGACCCCGGCAGGGCTGCGGCTGTCGCCACCGTCACCGCGGCAAAGACACCGATCGAAGCGTGGCACTCATGCGGGATGAAGCTGCGCGTCGCGATCGATCCTGCAACGGGCCGCGCGACAAGGGCGATCTTCGGGACCACCATCCTTGCCACATCGCCGAGATTCATCAGAGGTCCGGCCGCGAGGCGTATGCGCTCGATGCGCTGTTTCAGCTCCGTATCCTCTTGCAGCGCTTCGCGGGTTTCGTGGCCCGTGCGTCCAACATCGACCGCCCGGAGAACGATGACCGGCATGCCGTTATCGATCAGGGTACATTCGACACCGTCGATGATGTCGACCGGATTTCCCGTCGGCAACAGCGCGCCACAGACGGAGCCTTCCRTGCCGAGGAAGCTGATGTCGATCGGTGCGGAGGTTCCGGGCACCCCATCGATGCGGGCATCGCCCTCGACGCCTGCCTGACCGGCGTCGGTCCGCATCGCGAGATCGGCGATGGTGCCGGTGTTCAGCGTCCGGACCCGCACCGTAGTGCTGGCGCCCTCTGCTCGAACGAGGCCCCGCGCCAGCGCGAAGGGACCGATACCGGCAAGGATGTTGCCGCAATTCGGCGTGGTGTCGACTGACGCGGTCTCGATGCCGACCTGCGCAAACAGGAAATCCACGTCGCAGCCCGGCTCGCTCGAGCGCGAAACGATCGCGACCTTGCTCGTCAGCGGGTGAGCCCCACCAAGCCCGTCGACCTGACGCTTGTCGGGCGAGCCCATCACCGCAAGCAGGAACGCGTCACGCGCGCCCGTGCCAACCGGCAGATCCTCGGCGAGGAAATAGGCGCCCTTCGACGTACCGCCCCGGATCAGCATGCATGGCACGGCAATCTGCGACATCGCTCAGCCTCCGCCCGTGATGCTGGCACGTGTGATGATATCGCGCCACAGCGTCCCCTCTGAGGCGATCAGCCGCCCGAAGCCTTCCGGCGTCTCGCGGCGTGCGATCGCGCCGTCGCGATCGAGCGCCGCGACAAATTCAGGCTGGTCGAGCAGCGCGTTGATCTCGCGGTTGAGGCGCTCGACAATTGCGGCCGGCGTGTGCGCGGGGGCAACGATGCCATACCACTGCACGGCTTCGAAACCCGGCAGCCCGCTTTCGGCGATGGTCGGGAGCTGAGGGGCAAAAGAGGTGCGCTCGGAGCTGGCGACGCCGAGCGCTCGCAACTGGCCCGCTGCGGCGAGCGGCAGAACCGCCGGACCGCCAGTCAGCGTGAATTGCACGGAACCGGCGACGAGATCCGTCACCGACGGTGCGGTGCCGCGATAGGGCACATGAATCGCCTCGAAACCGGCCCGATGCGCGAGATAGGCACCGGCAATATGCGCCGCGCTGCCTTGTCCGCCGGAGCTGTAGTTCAGCTTGCCCGGATTGGCCTTGGCATAGGCCACGAACTCCTGAAACGAGTTCGCCGGCAGGCTGGGATTGATGACGAGGATGTTCGGCACCATGGCGACCAGGGCCACCGGCTGGAAGTCCTTGACCGGATCATAGGGTACGTTGGGATAGAGCGCCGGGTTGAAGGCAAGCGTGCCGATATGCCCCATCATCAACGTATGGCCATCCGGATCGGACTTCGCGACCTGGCTCGCCGCGATCATGCCGCCGGCGCCGGGGCGGTTCTCGATGACGAAGCCCTTGCCGGGGATCGTGCGTTCCAATCGGTTGGCAATCAGACGCGCGAGGAGGTCGGTGCTGCCGCCAGGGGTGAACGGCACCACGAGCCGAATGATCTGCGTCGGCCACGCCGGCTGGACCTGCGCACGCGCCGCGTGCCCGAGGCCGGCCAGACCCAGCCCGGCAAGGAGTGATCGGCGGTCGATGTTCATCACGCGCCACGCCCTTGCCGTGCGCCGTACCCGGCCGCCTCGCCAAATCCGATGAACTCGATCGTCGCTGCTTTGGAGCCAGGCATGGGTCGTCCCTTGCTTGTGCGTTTCCTTGTCCCGCGAGGACCCTGACCCCAAGCTATTCTGCCATCAAATGAGAAGAATGCAGCGATTGATTACTTTCATGCATCTTTATCCGAGACACTGTTTCTCAGCGCCTCGCTGACCAGCGCCAGGAGGTCGCGCGCCGCCGGCCGCAGCAGCATATTCTTGCGGGTGACGATGCCGAGAGTGCGGCTGATGCTCGGCGAACGCAGTGGGATCGCAACCAATTCGCCGGCATCGACAGAGTCGAGCGCGAGCTGCGGCACGATCGCGTACCCGATCGCGGAACGGACCAGGCTCACTGCGGTGATGACCCGCTGGACCTCGTAGCGCCAGGTCAGGGCCTCGCGCCGCGCGCCCAGCGCATCGTCGATCAGGACGCGGTTTCCGGTCTCGGCACTGATCCGCACGAGCGGCAGCCCCTGCAGCTGCGCCCAGGTCAGCGACTCCGATCGCGCGAGCGGCATGCTGCGGTGACTGACGAGCACGAACGGCTCCTTGACCACCGGTTTGAGCTCGAGGTCCCAGCGATTGGCGGCGACGATGGTCACGCCGAACTCGGCCTGGCCCGACTGCACCTTGTCGGCGATCTCCGAAGCCGAGTTATCGTGCACCCGGACGCGCACTGCCGGGTATCCTCTGGCGAATTGTGCGATCACCGACGGCATGCAGTGGACCGCGATGGTTGGCAGACAGCCGACCGCAACCTCTTCCTCGGCATCCGCGGCATCGACCCGCGCCTCATCGATGGCCGCACCAAGCTCTTCAAAGATCCTGCGGGCGCGCGGCAGGAGCGCCGACCCCGCCGGGGTCAACGAGACCTGGCGCGTGGTGCGCAAGAGCAGCGTCGTTCCGAGGGATTCCTCGAGCTTCCGGATCCGATGGCTCAGCGCGGTCTGGGAGAGATTGAGATGCGAGGCCGCGGCATGAAAACTGCCCCGCTCGGCGATACTGACGAAGGCCTGCAGGCCCAGAACGTCGACCCTCACCCGCAAGATCCTCCAACCCGGTCCAACGTCAGCACGACCTCAGGGTCGCATCAACCATGCGCAGTGAACCGGCATCAGACTCGTCGACCTACGCCGGCAGAGGCGAGTTCAGATCGGCAGAATCGAAAGACCGGCACGGCTCCAGCATCGCCGGGAGCGGTGACCGCTGACAACAGCCTCCCAAGCAATGGCTCCATTTTCGCCGGATCACCCATGTCGGCCGTACGGCAGAAGGGGGAGAAGCCGACTGTTGGTCCGGTTCTCCGGATTTGGAGAACAACCACGAAAGGCCGCGGCCCGGCGAACCGCATGCTTCTGCTGCAGCCCCCATAGCCGGGAAACGGCCTCGACCGGTCGCCGACATTGCCGGAAGACCAGTTCAACGCCGCAATCCCTGCATGCTCGTGCTGGAGCTGGAGGGGAATGACGAGCGGCGACGCGACGGGAGATCTGCCTTGAAGCTGCCGGTATGGGCGAGCGCCTTGAGCGCGACGCTCCTTGTGCAAGTCATCAGCTCATTTGCCGCCGCGGCGATTCCTCTCCTGGGTCCGATTCTGACGCAACGCTGGGGCATGACGCCAGAAAGCATCGGCTATGTTTCGGCGGTCGTTTCGGTCGGCATATGCTGGTTTCTGGCGTGCGGCGGCCCGATGCTCGATCATCACGGCCCGATCCGAGCCTTGCAGCTCGGCCTGATCTTCGTCGCGGTGGGTCTCCTGCTCCTGTCGCAGTCCTTCGGCCTCGTCGGCCTTGTCGGTGCGCTCCTTGTGGGCCTGGRCCTGGCGCCCAATACGCCAGCTGGCAGCCAGTTGCTGATGCGCACGGCGCCGCCCAGGCACCGCACACTTGTGTTTTCGATCAAGCAGGCGGGCGTGCCTCTGGGCGGCACGATAGCCGGTCTCGTTGTCGCGCCTCTGGTCCTGGGGCTCGGCTTCGTCGGTGCAGTTTGGGCGATTGTCGCGATCATCCTTCTCTGCATCGTGCTGGTTCAGCCCTTTCAAAGAAGTCTCGATGCCGAGAAAGGCCCACGGAACCGGGCCTGGGCCCGGCTGTTCCTCTCGCCGTCTTCGCTCAGCCGATCGGCCCGGGTTCTGAACTCGCACCCGTCCTTGCCGATGCTCACCGCGCTGGGTGTGTCGTTTTCCATAACGCAGGCCAGCATCACGGCCTTCACAGCAACCTACATGGTCACGCAGCACGGAAAGACCCTGGCGCAGGCCGGGCACTACATCGCCGTCTTGCTTGCAGCGAGCACGGTCGCACGCATCTTCTTCGGATGGCTGGCGGATCGCATGGGCGGCGGGCTCCTGCTTCTCTCGCTTCTGGCCTTGGGTGCAGGCTCCGCGATCATGCTGCTTGTCTCTTCGACAACCGCCAGTCCCTGGATGGTCTATGGCTGCATGGCACTGGTCGGAGCCACCTCGATGGGGTGGAACGGTGTCCACATGGCCGAACTTGCGCGGGTTGCGCCGCCCACTCTGATTGGCGACGTAACGTCGGGCGCAAGCCTGTTCGGCTTCGTCGGCTCGATATGCGGGCCGTTGGTGTTTGCCATTGTCGCCAGCCGCACAGGAAGCTTTGAATGGCCTTTCCTGCTCGTCGCTGGCCAGCTGGCGGCATTCGGCTTGTTCGCTCTGGGGCGTCAGTTCAAGCGGGCCGCTTGAGGCGAGCGCGCCAGCACCATTGGCAGATAGCGGCGGACCGCCACGTCCGCGACCGCAGGACCTCACCCGCCGTCGAATTCAAACGCTGAGTGATCGATCGTTCCAGACGGATTTTCACTGGCAGCACCATCAACGATAAGTCGCGAGGGACGAGGGACAGTTGGGCTCAAGTGGACGACAACGCCAGTACGCATCCCGCAGGCGCACGAGGCCGAGCAAAATCCCAACCCGGACGCATTTACCCCGATTGATCCACCTACTTTTCTGATGTCTGCAGGGGCAATAGCAACGCTGCGAGCGTCGCTTCGGCAACTAACTCGTTTCTCGACGAATGATCTGCATATTTATCGCTATTCTGATTATAGAATAATTCTGTGTATTTCAGAAAACAGCAATCTTATAAAAGTAACAATAAATTGATATGTATTATCCCAAATTATATAGTAATATAATTTTTTAATTATTATATACTTAAACAAAATAACTGCATCTGTCGATTAATTATTATTGAATATGAGAAAATCGTTATTTTATAAGGTCGAGAATCGATATAATGACTTGCCATGACGCGCGACTTGCGATAGCGAGATTGAGAGCAATATTTGAGCCATTACCCGAAAACAAAAGGGGACGGCATTGATCGCTCGGTCATCGACCCCCTCGGACGAGCCCCCTTCTCTGGAACTTCCCGAGGATTGCGGCCGCGGGATGAGGGTTGCGCTGATCCACTACTGGCTGGTGGCCATGCGTGGCGGTGAAAAAGTTCTGGAATCGCTTTGCCGCATGTTTCCAGAAGCCGATATCTACACCCATGCCTACGATCCGCTATCGGTCTCTGAAACGATCCGGAAGCACCAGGTGCGGACCTCGTTCATCGGTCACCTTCCGCGCCCGACGCGCTTCTACAAATCATATCTGCCACTCATGCCGCTCGCGCTCGAGCAGCTCGACCTGCGTGGCTACGACCTGATCATCAGCAGCGAATCGGGCCCGGCCAAAGGCATCGTTCCACCGCCGAATGCCTTGCATGTCTGCTACTGCCACTCACCCATGCGTTACGTCTGGAACATGTACCATGACTACCGCGAGCGCACCGGGTTCCTTCAACGCCTCGCCATGGGGCCATTGAGTCACTATGTCCGCAACTGGGATGCAATTTCATCGATGCGGGTCGATCAGTACGTCGCCAACTCCGAGAACGTCCGCTCGCGCATCCAACGGTATTATCACCGGGACGCAGCAGTGGTTTATCCGCCGGTCAACGTGGCGGATTTCCAGCCCGTCGCACCGGACGTGGCTGACGATTACTATTTAATGGTTGGCGAGCTCGTCAGCTATAAGCGTCCAGAACTGGCCGTCGAGGCATTCAACCGGCTGAAGCGCCCCTTGGTGATCATCGGAGGGGGTGAACTGCTCAACCAGATCCGGCGCATGGCCGGCCCCACCGTGACCGTGATGGGCCCGCAATCATTCGACGCGTTGCGGTACCATTACGCGAGGTGCAAAGCGCTTGTCTTTCCCGGGGAGGAGGATTTCGGCATCGTGCCTATCGAGGCCATGGCAAGCGCCCATCCCAGCGGGAGCGTCGGATCGGACCCCAGCCGCAGCAGGGCCAGAGCCCCCTTCACAGTCTGACTCGTTCAGATTTGCCGGCCGTCACTGGAGGGAGCGACTCTGGAGCATCCACAAGGAGCAGCCCCTTGGCCCAATCTCCAAATTTCTGCCAGGATGCTTCCGACGAAGGCGCCGAAGCCCTCGTGGGCGAGACTGTTTAGCGCTATTCTCCACCGGTGCGCGACCGTCATCCGGCCGGGCGCGCCTATGGCACGAAGGCTCTTGAGATGCTGGCTGGTGTCGAGGGCAGAGTGAATCCGCGCCGGTATCCCGGCACTGAACTCAACGCGCGTGCCGGTATGTTCTCCAGAACTCAAGAGCCGCTGCGCTATGCCTGCGCACGCGATGCCTGCCCAAGTCAGCGGCCGGCTGAGAGGCTGCAGCCAACGCTCAACGCTTTCACGCACGACGTCATTACCCCGCCGTGATCCAGGCGGCTTGAAGGAGGCTGAAGTGGGTCTTGTTCTCGACAGGGTGCGTTGCGAGGTTGGGGCGGAAACCTATATCCACGAGACGAGCCTGCGCCTGAAGCCCGGCACGATGACCGTGCTGCTGGGCGCGACCCTCTCCGGCAAGACCTCCCTGATGCGGTTGATGGCGGGGCTCGACCGGCCAAGTTCGGGGCGCATCCTCGTTGATGACGGTACGAGCGAAACCGACGTCACCGGTCTGGCGGTGCGAAAGCGCTCGGTCGCCATGGTCTACCAGCAGTTCATCAACTACCCGAACCTCACCGTCTTCGAGAACATCGCTTCGCCACTCAGGGTAAGGGGCCTGCCTAGGACGGAGATCGAGAGCAAGGTTCGCGCAATGGCGCGGATGATGCAGCTTGAGTCCTTTCTGGAGCGGATGCCACTCAACCTTTCAGGCGGCCAGCAGCAGCGCACGGCCATGGCGCGCGCGCTGATCAAGGGCGCCGATCTCGTGCTACTCGACGAGCCGCTCGCCAATCTCGACTACAAGCTGCGCGAGGAATTGCGCGAGGAGCTGCCGAAGATCGTTCGTGGCTCCAAGGCGACGGTGGTCTATGCCACCACGGAGCCTGAGGAAGCCCTGCTGCTTGGCGATTTTACTGTAACGCTCTGGCAGGGGCGGGTGACCCAGCATGGCCGCAGCGCGGAGGTCTATCGCCGCCCGCTGGATCTGACCACGGCGCGCATCTTCTCCGACCCGCCACTCAATCTGCTGCCGGTCACGAAGCGTGCCGGGGACATCCTCCTGCCAGGCGGCGCAGCTGCCCCGGCGACCGGAGCGCTCGCAGGGCTGACGGACGGGGAATATCAGCTCGGTTTCCGTGCGCATCAACTAACACTGCACCGACCGGATAGTCCCAGCCTTGTGTTCGATGGCACTGTCACCGTGGCCGAGATCACGGGCTCCGAGAGTTTCGTCCATGTCGAGGTAGCGGGTTCGCGCTGGGTGGCGCTCGTCCCCGGAGTTCAGGAGCTCGAACCGGGTGCAGTCGTCACAGTCTATATCGATCCGGCCTGCGTCTTCGTCTTCGTTCCCGATGGCCGGCTCGCCCACGCCCCCGCCTTTCTCTCCGCGGCATGAGGTCAGAGCGATGGCGCGCATCGAACTCTCCGATCTCGCCCATTCCTACAAGCGGGACGCCACGGCGCCGGCCGATTTCGCCGTGAAACCGATGAACCTGACATGGCGCCAGGGCGGCGCCTATGCGCTGCTCGGCCCCTCGGGCTGCGGCAAGACCACCTTGCTTAACATCATCTCCGGCCTGCTGACCCCCTCGCATGGCGAGGTGCTGTTCGACGGGCGCGACGTCACCGGCTTGCCGACCGAGCGGCGTAACATCGCCCAGGTCTTTCAGTTCCCGGTCGTCTACGACACGATGAGCGTGTATGAGAACCTCGCCTTCCCGCTTCGCAACCGTGGCATGGCGGGCAACGCGGTCGATGCCCGCGTGCGCGAGATAGCCGCCCTCCTGGAGTTGAGCGGCGATCTCGGCCGCAAGGCGCGCGGGCTCACCGCCGATGCCAAGCAGAAGATTTCGCTCGGTCGTGGTCTGGTCCGGCCCGATGTCGCAGCGATCCTGTTCGACGAGCCCCTGACAGTCATCGATCCGCAGCTGAAATGGGAGCTGCGCTCGAAGCTCAAGGCGCTGCACCGGGCGCTCGACGTCACCATGATCTACGTGACGCATGATCAGACCGAGGCTCTGACCTTCGCCGATACGGTCGTGGTCATGCATGACGGACGGGTGGTGCAGGCCGGGCGGCCGGACGAGCTCTTCGAGAAGCCGGCGCATACATTCGTCGGCTACTTCATTGGCTCGCCGGGCATGAACGTGCTGCCAGCCACTATCGACGGCAACCGGGCCCATGTCGACGGCGCGGCGATCGGGCTCGACCGCAGCTACGACATCCCTGCCGGCAAGCGCATCGAGATCGGCATCAGGCCGGAATTTGCCAGTCTTGCGCGCGCCGACGAAGGACTGCCCGTAACGGTCGAGCGCATCGACGATCTCGGTCGCACAAGGCTGGCGCGCCTGCGCCTAGGCGGGCACCCCTTCGCGGCCGGCGTGCCGGATGCGCTGAGCGACATCGGCAAGACCGCCGGGCTCATACTTCAGCCCGGCCATGTCCATGTCTATGCCGATGGCGAACGCCTGGACGGGAGGGCCTGATGGACAAGCCCCATGACAATCGCGCCTGGCTGCTGGTCCTGCCGGTTCTCGCCATCGTCGCCTTTTCGGCCGTGATCCCGCTGATGACGGTGGTGAATTATTCGGTGCAGGACACGTTCGGCAACAACCAGTTCTTCTGGAATGGAACCGGCTGGTTCAAGGAATTGCTCGACCCCTCGAGCGATCTCGGTGGACGGGTGCGCGACTCGCTGGGGCGCAATCTCGCCTTCTCCGCGATCAYCCTCGCGATCGAGGTGCCGCTCGGCATAGCAGTCGCGCTCGCCATGCCGCGCGAAGGCTGGAAGGTGGCGGCGACGCTGGTCCTGATGGCGATGCCGCTTCTGGTGCCCTGGAACGTCGTCGGCACGATCTGGCAGGTCTTTGCGCGTGGCGATATCGGGCTGCTCGGCTACACGATCAACCGGCTCGGCATCGACTACAACTATGTCGCCGACCCGCTGGCCGCCTGGATCACCATCATCGCGATGGATGTCTGGCACTGGACCTCTTTGGTGGCGTTGCTCTGCTATGCCGGGCTGAAATCGATACCCGACGCCTATTATCAGGCGGCGCGGATCGACGGGGCCAGCCGCTGGGCGGTGTTCCGCTACATCCAACTGCCGAAGATGCGGCGCGTGCTGATCATCGCCGTGCTGCTGCGCTTCATGGACTCGTTCATGATCTATACCGAGCCCTTCGTCGTCACCGGCGGCGGGCCCGGCAACTCGACGACCTTCCTCTCGATCGAGCTGGTGAAGCTGGCGCTCGGACAGTTCGACCTGGGCAAGGCCGCAGCGATGTCGATCGTCTACAACCTGATCATTCTCGCCGTGTGCTGGGTCTTCTACACGGTGATGACCAATCTCGACGTCGAGCGCCGGCGCCCGCCGGCGGATGCGTGAGGTGCGGCCGATGACGACCGACAGCCTCACCTCCGCCTCCTCCCTTCCCGCGACCCAGGCGATGCCGCAGGCGCGCTCGGCCTTTCGCGTCAATGGCGGCGCGGTGACGCTCGGGCTCTACCTGATCTTCCTGCTGCTACCGATCTATTGGCTGATCGTCATGAGCCTGAAGACCAATGCCGAGATCAATTCCGGCATGACGCTCTGGCCACGCGAGATCACATTCGAGAACTACCGAACAATCCTCACCGACCCATCCTGGTATTCCGGCTACATCAACTCGCTGACCTATGTGGTCATGAACACGGTGATCTCGATCACCTTGGCGCTGCCGGCGGCCTATGCCTTCTCGCRCTACCGATTCCTCGGCGACAAGCACCTGTTCTTCTGGCTGTTGTCGAACCGGATGGCGCCGCCGGCGATCTTCGCCCTGCCCTTCTTCAACCTCTATTCCGCGATCGGTCTGTTCGATACGCCGCTTGCCGTGGCGCTGGCGCATTGTCTGTTCAACGTGCCGCTCGCGGTATGGATCCTCGAAGGCTTCATGTCGGGCGTGCCACGCGAGATCGACGAAACCGCCTATCTCGACGGCTACTCCTTCCCGCGCTTCTTCGTGAAGATCTTCGCGCCGATCATCGCCAATGGCATCGGGGTCACCGCCTTCTTCTGCTTCATGTTCTCCTGGGTCGAGCTTCTGCTGGCCCGCACCCTGACCACCGTCAACGCCAAGCCCATCGCCGCCACCATGACGCGCACGGTTTCGGCAGCCGGCATGGACTGGGGGCTGCTCGCAGCTGCGGGCGTGCTGACGCTGATCCCCGGAGCGCTCGTGATCTGGTTTGTCCGCAACTACATCGCCAAGGGCTTCGCCCTGGGGAGGGTGTGATGYCCGGCTTTGACACGATCGACCTGGCCTGGATGGCCTGGACCCCGCAAACTGGCCTGTTCTTCGCCGCGATCTTCGCGCTGTTGCTGACGATGACCGCTCTCGCGATCTGGCGGCCGGAGATCGAGAGAATCGGCGTGCTTGGGATCCCGACGACGCGCGGCGACCGGCTGTTTCTGAGCCTGCTCGGCGCGGCCTTCATCCACCTYGCCTGGCTTGGACTCAGCGGAGCCGAGCTGTGGTGGGCCTCGCTGCTCTCCTTTGTCTATGCCGCAGCGGTTTTCCGCTTCGTCTGACCACCCCGGAGGCTGACCGACGACAAAAAGCCGCCTTCGCAACAAGAGGCCGCCAACGCCCGAACGATAACAACCATCCAGTGGAGGAAACGATGAGAAAGCAGATGCTAGCCGCCACCGCGCTCAGCCTCGTGCTCGGCGCCGTCCCCGCCTTCGCAGACATGGATGCAGCACGACGCTGGATCGACAGCGAATTCCAGCCCTCGACCTTGTCCAAGGACGAACAGCTGAAGGAGATGGAATGGTTCGTCAATGCGGCGAAACCATTCGCGGGGATGGAGGTGAACGTCGTCTCCGAGACCATTACGACGCATGAATACGAGGCGAGGACCCTGGCGCGCGCCTTCAGCGAAATCACCGGCATCAAGCTCAAGCACGACCTGATCCAGGAAGGCGACGTGGTCGAGAAGCTTCAGACGCAGATGCAGTCCGGCCGCAATGTCTATGACGGCTGGATCAATGATTCAGACCTGATCGGCACCCATTTCCGCTACAAGCAGACGGTGAACCTSACCGACTGGATGGCAGGGCCGGGCAAGGACGTCACCAATCCGCTGCTCGATGTCGACGACTTCATCGGCAAGTCCTTCGGTACCGCGCCCGACGGCAAGCTCTACCAACTCCCGGACCAGCAATTCGCGAACCTTTACTGGTTCCGCTACGATTGGTTCACCCGCCCCGATCTGAAGGAGAAGTTCAAGGCCAAATACGGCTACGAGCTCGGCGTGCCGGTGAACTGGTCGGCCTATGAGGACATCGCGGAGTTCTTCACCACCGATGTCAAGGAGATCGACGGCGCCCGCGTCTATGGCCATATGGATTACGGCAAGAAGGACCCCTCGCTCGGCTGGCGCTTCACTGATGCCTGGCTTTCGATGGCCGGCAATGGCGACAAGGGCATCCCGAACGGCCTGCCGGTCGATGAATGGGGCATCCGCATGGAGGGCTGCCGGCCGGTCGGCTCCTCCGTCGAGCGCGGCGGCGATACCAATGGGCCTGCCTCCGTCTATGCCGTGCAGAAATATGTCGACTGGCTCAACAAATACGCGCCACCGCAGGCGCGTGGTATGACCTTCTCCGAGTCCGGGCCGGTGCCGGCGCAGGGCAATATCGCCCAGCAAATCTTCTGGTACACGGCCTTCACAGCCGACATGGTCAAGCCCGGATTGCCGGTGGTGAATGCCGACGGCACGCCGAAATGGCGCATGGCTCCATCACCCAAAGGGTCCTACTGGAAGGAGGGCATGAAGCTCGGCTACCAGGATGCCGGCTCTGCGACGCTGCTCAATTCGACGCCGATC
Organism: Allobosea sp. P1_A7; assembly: GCF_056406775.1. Classification (NCBI taxonomy): domain Bacteria; kingdom Pseudomonadati; phylum Pseudomonadota; class Alphaproteobacteria; order Hyphomicrobiales; family Alloboseaceae; genus Allobosea; species Allobosea sp. P1_A7. The sequence goes on along the minus strand of NZ_JBFTZN010000028.1, from coordinate 15,744 downwards.
GAGAAGCGCAAGGCCGCCTGGCTCTACCTGCAGTTCATCATCTCCAAGTCGGTCAGCCTGAAGAAGAGCCATGTCGGACTCACCTTCATTCGCGAGAGCGATATCTGGGACAAGAGCTTTACCGAACGGGCGCCGAAACTCGGCGGGCTGATCGAGTTCTACCGTTCACCGGCGCGCGTACAGTGGACGCCGACCGGCAATAATGTGCCGGACTATCCACGCCTCGCCCAGCTCTGGTGGCAGAATATCGGCGATGCCTCCTCTGGCGCCAAGACTGCGCAGGCTGCGATGGATGCACTGGCAGCAGCGCAGGACTCGGTCCTCGAACGGCTGGAACGCTCCGCTGTGCAAGGCGATTGCGGGCCGAAATTGAACCCGAAACAGACCGCGGAAGCCTGGTTCGCCAAATCCAAGGCCGACGGTAACATCGCGCCCCAGCCCAAGCTCGCCAATGAGAAGCCGAAAGGCGAGACGATCGATTACGACACGCTGATCAAGTCCTGGCCGGCGACCCCGCCCAAGAAGAATTGAGGCGGCAGTTTGCGGGGAAGCGGGCGGCCGGTGCGAACCGACCGCCCGCTCCGAATGAAGCAAGGTCGAAGTCGATCTGAATGTCGGACGCTGATCGGACCTGTCAGATCTCGCGCACGGCGCCGCGCACTGCTTCCAATGTGGCCTCGACGATTGCCGCATCGTGCTCCGACGAGACGAACCAGGCACCACGCTCCAGCACGCGAACGCCGCGCTTCAACAGCGCGAGCGCGAAACGGCTATAGGCCGCCTTGTCGGAGGCCGCGACCTCCCGGTAGTTGCGTGCCGGCGCGTCGAGCCCGAAGGCAATGTGGAACATCAGCGGAAAGCCCGCGACCTGCGCCTTGATGCCCGCCTGAGCCAGGATCTCACGGATACCGTCCTGAAGGCGCTGGCCGTGAGCCGAGCTGCGCTCGTAATGCTCCGGCGTCAGCCCCTGCTGCGTCGCGACCATCGCCGCCATCGCGATCGGCTGCGCATTGAAGGTGCCGCCATGGAGCACACCATCCGCGAACATATCGATCAACTCGCCCCGCCCCGCTATCGCTGCGACGGGAAAGCCGTTGGCAATCGCCTTCGCCAGGATCGTCAGGTCCGGCGTGACGCCGAAGCGCTCCTGGGCACCACCGCGGCCAAGGCGGAAGCCGGTGATCACCTCATCGAAGATCAGCAGAGCGCCATGAGCGCGGCAGGCGGCGAGCGCGCCCTGCAGATAGCCTGGCAGCGGTGCGATGGCACCCTGGTTGCACATGGCCGGTTCCATCATCACCGCCGCGACGTCGCCGCGGGCAAGGCGGGCCTCGAGAGCAGCGAGGTCATTCCAGCCGAGGATCGACAGACCGTCACCCGCGCTGGGGTCCTGCCCCCGGCTCCCGGCGACGGGCGTGGGCGCGTCGCTCGGACCAGCCGCATTGAGGCCCGGCGCCGTTGAYCACAGGACGTTGTCGAACCAGCCGTGATAATGCCCTTCGAACTTGACGATGGTGCGCCGCCCCGTCGCCGCACGGGCGAGGCGGATCGCGGCCTGCGCGACCTCGGAGCCCGAGGAACCGAAGCGAAGCCGCTCGGCACTGGGAACGCGCTCGCAGATCAGCTTCGCCGCCTCGTGCTCGATCGGTGCCTGGCCGGCAAACAGGATGCCTCGTTCCGCCTGACGCTGCACCGCCTCGATGACGCGAGCCGGGGTGTGGCCGAGCACCGTTGCCCCCATCCCACAGTAATAATCAATGATGCGGTTGCCATCGACATCGATGAGATAGGCGCCCTCGCCCCGCTCGAAGACKAGCGGGCCCGGCGCCATGCCTAACCTGAAGTTGCTGTTCACGCCGCCAGCGATGTAGCGCGCATTCGCAGCGATCTGCCGCGCCGATTCCTCAAAACGCAGTGTTGCTGCTGGTCCGCTTCCGTTCGCTCGCACGTGCCTGTTCTCCACTGCCGGTATTTTAAGCAGACCAGAGCCCCCATCCCATGTAAAGGAACACGGGTTTCGTCTTGCGGAATTCAGAGGGACCCGCTATGCGAAGTCTCGCGACAGCGAGGATGCGGGGCGACCATGCCGAAGAAATCGGGCAACCCTTACGTCGTGCAGCCCGTGATGAAGGCGCTCAAGGTGCTGGAATTCGTCGCGCGCCATGGTCACGAGATCGCGCTCACGACCGTCGGACGTGAGCTGCGGATTCCGAAGACGACGACCTTCCGCTACCTGCAAACGCTGACGGAAGCCGGCTTCGTCAGCCACAACCGCGAGACCGACAAATACAATCTCGGGCCGCTGCTGCGCTCGATCGCGCGTGCCGATGCGAGCTTCAGCAAGATCCGGCAGCTCGCACGCCCGGCGATGGTCGAACTGATGAACGAGTTCAATGAAACCGTGAATCTCGCGGTGAAGGGCAACGGCACGATCGTCTATATCGACCTCATCGAGGCCAACCGCTCGCTGCGCATGCAGGCGCGGATCGGCGACAGCCATCCGATGCATTCCACCGCGCTGGGCAAGGCGATCCTGGCCTTTCTCCCCGAAGCGGAAAAGCTGCGCCAGCTCGACCTGCCCTTGACCGAGCGAACCGGACGCACGCTGCTCGAGCGCGAAGAGATCGAGCGCCAGCTTCGACAGGTCGCAAAGCTCGGTTACGCAACGGAAATCGGCGAGAACGAAGACGGGGCGATGTGCGTCGGCGTGCCGATCTTCGACGACAATCATTACCCGGTGGCGGCCCTCAGTATCTCGGCGCCGTTGATGCGAATGCCGCGGCCACTCGCCGCGAAGGCGGGAATGCGGCTGCGCGAGGTCGCCGCGCATATCTCGAGCCATCTCGGCTCGCAGGACCCCATCGTTTCCGCCTGACAGGCATGGCCGGCGCGAGCCCTGGACACGCAGGCCCGTGCGGGACCTCGCGCTGCGGAGCGGTGTCAATGATATTCGATGCGTGGATCGATCCACGCATAGAGCAGGTCGATGATCAGGTTGACCAGCATATAGCCGACCAGGATCACCATGATGCAGCCCTGGATCAGCGGGTAGTCGCGGGTGCTGATCGCCTGGATGACCAGACGTCCGAGCCCCGGATAGGTGAAGACCGCTTCCGTCACCACGGCACCACCGATGAAATTCGCCATCATCAAGCCGACGATCGTGACGAAGGGCAGCAGCGCGTTGCGCATGATGTGGAGGCCGACGACGCGGCTTTCCGGCAAACCTTTGGCCCGCGCCGTGCGGACATAATCCTGCTTCGCTTCGCCGATCAGCGACGCGCGCAGGAACCTCGCGAAGATGCCGGAGACATAGATGCCCAGTGTCAGCGCCGGCAGCATGAGACTGCGTAACGCATCCACCGGCGCCTCCCAGAACGGCACGTAGCGCGAGGCGGACGGCAGCCAGCGGAGCTCGACGGCGAAGAGCAGGATCAGCAGGATGCCGAGCCAGAAGGTCGGAACACCCAGCGCCAGCGCGCTCCACCCGCTCAGCAGGCGGTCGAGCCAGGAATTGGGGCGCACGGCGCTGGCAATTGCGACGGGTATGCCGACGGCCAACGCCACCAGGATCGCGGCGACCGCCAGTTGCAGCGTTGCTGGCAGCCTCTCCCCGATCAACGCCAGGACGGGCTGGCGGCTGTGGAGCGAGAGGCCGAAATCGCCGCGCACGGCCTGGCCGAGCCAGTCGAGATACTGGATCAGCATCGGTCGATCGAGGCCATAGCGCGCGATGGTAGCCGCAATCTCCTCCGGCGAGGCGTTCTCGCCAACGAGCACCGCCACGGGGCCGCCCGGCACCGCGTAGATCATCGCGAAGATCGCGAAGGATGCGAGAAAGAGCACCGGCAGCATCTGAAACAGGCGGCGCAGCAGATAGCTCGTCATCGGCCCCTGCGCTCCGGCACACCGGGATCATGCCTGTCGAGCAGCGCGGTCAGGGCACGGCCAATCGTATCGAAGGAGAGGATCGTCAGCGTCAGCACGAGACCGGGCAGCACGGCGTAGGTCGGCGCCTCGTGCAGATAGGATTTCCCCGTTCGCAGCATTTCGCCCCAGCTCGGCGTCGGCGGCGGCACTCCAACTCCGAGAAAGGCGAGTGCAGCCTCCAGCAGGATCGCGACCGAGGCGAGCACGATCGCCTGCACGACGAGCGGGCTCAGCGCGTTGGGCAGAATGGTGCGGAACATGATGTAGGACGAGCCGCCACCGAAGCTGCGCACCGCCGTGACGAAATCGAGCTGGCGCAGGGCCATGACCTGCGCTCGCGCGATCCGCGCGAAATTCGGTATCCCCGCAATGCCGACAGCGACCAGGGCCGCCGCCTGGCTGCGACCGAGTACGGCGATCAGCGCCATGGCGAACAGGATGTTCGGCAGCGCCAGCAAGACATCGATGCAGCGCATCAACACAGAATCGCGCCAATCACCGAAAAAGCCGGCGACGAGCCCGACCGGCACCCCGATCAGCGCAGCGATGACGACCGCACCGAAGGCGGTGACGAGTGACGTTCGCGCGCCATAGACTACGCGCGCCAGGATATCCCGCCCAAGCTCGTCGGTACCAAACCAGGCGGAAGCCGATGGCGGCATCAGCGAATCCGCCAGGTTCTGAGTCAGCGGGTCCAAGGGCAGGACATCGGCAAACACGGCCGCCAGTGCCACGAGCAACAGGAAGGCGAAACTCAAGGACGTGCCGCGGCGGGCGGAAAGCCGGCGCAGCACGTACAGGGTCGATCCTGAGGTCGCGCTCATCGCAGGACGCCGCGCAACCGATGGCTGCGTGACGCCGCGACCGCGTCCCGGCGACGGCGTCCCGCCTCACCGCTCCGCATTACTTGAACCCGATCGTCCGCGCGACGAGGAGGTTGTCGATCTCGAGTGTCACCCCGCCAACCTTGTCGGAGGCGACGATCAGGCCGACCTCATAGGAATTGGTCGGTATGGCGAAGGCCTCGTCCACCAGCACCTTGTTCAGGTTGTCATAAGATGCCTTGACCTCGGCCGCTCCCCCCGCGGCGCCATCGACCTTGGCAATCGCCGCGACATAGGCCGGATGCGGGTGCGGGTCCTTGAGGATTGGGTTCTGGGAGGTCCGATAGATGGAGTTCGTCGTCACGCGCGACGGGAACTTCTGGACATTCCCGACTGCACCGAAGACCGCGGCGAAATCGCCGCCCAGCAGCGCACTGACGAATTCGGCCCCCTGGCGGATATCGAGCTCGATCGGGATCCCGGCCTTGCCCAGCGAGGCCTGTACGATCTGGCTGATCTGGACCGAGGCCTCGTCGCTGCCATTGACCAGCATCTTCCAGTCTTTCATCTCGGCCGCCGAGAGGCCGGATGCCGCAAGCAAGGCCTTCGCCTTGTCGAGATCGTAGGCGTAGGCCTTGGTGAAGCTGGCGTCGAAGGCCGGGCTTGCCGGCGCCCAGGGCTGCGCGACGACCTCGCCCATGCCCGCATAGCCGACGCGTAGGATCCCCGCGCGATCCATCAGGTGGTTGAAGGCCTGGCGGTAGGATTTGTTGCGGAATGGACCACGCGTCGAGTTGATGCGGAAGACCTGCACGAGCTTGCCGGGTCCGGAAAAGACCTGGTAGCCTGCGCTATTGAGGCGCACGGCACTCCGCGAGGAGCCGTTATAGATGATGTCGACGGCGCCCGACTCGAGCGCCGCGCTCGCCGCCGCATCCTCGCTGAACACAGTGAAGACGAGATCCTGCACGATCGGCTGCTTCTCGCGCCAGTAGTTCGGATTGGCCTTGAGGCGCAAACCCTGCCCGACTGCGCGGCTCACCAGGGTGAAGGGGCCGGTGCCGGCCGGAACCGTCTCGACCGTATCGATGCCCTTCGCCTCGATCGGGATCAGGAACTGCAGCAGGTCGAGGATCTGCCGTTCCGGAACCGGAGCCTTGAAGTTGATCACCACGGTCCGGTCATCGGGCGCCGACCAGTCCTTGACGATCGACATCGTGGAAAAGACGTTCTTGCCGCGCTTGGGATCGGCTCCCTTCTGCAGCGTCGCCAATACGGAATCGGCCTTGAACGGAGTGCCGCTATGGAAGGTCACGCCATCGCGCAGCTTCACGCTGACCGAGGTCTTGTCAGGCGCGATCGTCCACTCGGTCGCCAGGCTCGGCTCCGGCTTTCCCTCGGGCGTGTATTCGATCAGGCTGTCATAGAGGTTCTTGATGACGTGGAAATTGACGGTCGAGAGCTGCTGCGGATCGTAATTGGCGAGTTCGCTCAGCACTGCGACACGCAAGGTGCCGCCCTTCAGTTGCTGAGCGACGGCCGGGAGTGACATCGCCAGGGGAGCTGCTGCAGCCAGGGCGATGCCCCCCATGCAGAATTGACGTCGCGATACGGTGGTCATCCGGCACACTCCCCTTTTTGGTTGGTCTTCGTGTCAGCTCGTCCCCGCGCCAGGCTGGGTCGAATGCGCCCGCCAGTCGCTTATTGTTTCAAGTGGATAGACGGGGCGCGGAATCCGCGCCCAGGGCAAGGTGAAGACGTCCGACTGCCCGGGCCCGCGCGTGTCGGCACGAATGACCTGCGAGGAGATCGGAGCGAAATACTGGAAGTTCGACGCCGTCTTGAGGACAGCCATCTTGTAGTCCGCGAGATCGACGCCGAAAGCTTCGTAGACGCCCGGCACATTGCCAGCGACACCGCGCAACTCGCTGATCAGGAGCGTCACGGGCCCGACGTCGAAAACGACGACCCGGCCCATATCGACCTCGTTCTGGTGGTTGTAGATCAGCGGCACGGGCCCACCCCCGATACGCCGGACCGTGCCGGTGACCTCGAGCGGCGTAAAGAAGGCCGGCGCCGCATCGCCGCCCAGCGGCAGCGTCACCCGTGCACCCTCGCCGGCCGCGACCAGCGTCGCGACGGCCTGCGGCGAAATCAGCGGGATCAGCGCGCGGCTGCCGATGCCGAGCCTGAGGATCGATTCCAGGATCAGGTTGCTGTCGCCGGCGGAGCCACCGAAGACGGTATCGCCGGTGTCGCTGAGCACGACCATGCCGCGCTCGGCAGCGTCGGCCTTGCGCACGGCCTCGTCGACCGAGACCGCCTCGCGGACCTGGAAATCATCGCGCATCGACCAGGCGAGGTCGGCGAGCTCATCCGCCAGAGTCTCGGCCAGGGACGGGTCGCCATCCGTGACGACGATCGTCGACCAGCCGCCCTCGGCGACATCGAGCCAGGGCTGCATCGGATAGTTCGATGCCTGCAGCACGCGCTCGTCGGCCTCCAGCTCGCGGGCCCGATCGAACCAGCGCTTCATCGGCCCCTTCGACGTCAGGAACTGCTCTTGATGCGACAGCAGCGGAATCTTGCGCCAGGCCATCACCGGCCGCCGCTTCTCCGCGAGAATCTTGAGCAACAGAGCCGTCCCGATTTTGCCGGTATCGAAGACGTCATGCGGCTGCGTACGATGCCCGACGATCGCCGTGCAATTGGCCATGATCTTGCGGGTGATGTTGGCGTGGTGATCGAGGCCAAGCAGGATCGGGACCTCGGATCCGAGGATCGAACGGCAGAGCTCGGCCTGCTCGCCTTCGACATCGTCGATATCCTCGGCAGCAGCGGCGCCGTGGAGTTGCAGGACGAGTCCGTCGATCGGGCCGACAGCCGCGAGCCCGGTCCGGATCTTGTCCTGGAAGAAGTCGAACGCCGCGCGCGTGATCCGGCCGCCGGCGACGCTCCAGGCCCTGATGATCGGGATCGTCTCGACCGCAAGGCCGGATTCAGCCACCGCTGCATAGTGACCGCCGATCTGCCCGATCTCGCCGAACTGACGCGCGATCTCGGCCCCCTCATACAGGCCGAATGCCTCGAAATCCGCGAGCGTGGTCGGTACAGGATTGAAGTCGTTCGTTTCCTGCACAATGTGAATCAAGGCCAGGCGCACAGAATTCCTCCCGGAAAACGACGGTTCGCCAGCCGCAACGGCAAGGCGATCTCAATGGGTCGCACACCTCGTTATTGAGCGCTCACGCCGGTTGAACCTGTCGCAATGCGCGAAAACATGGGAAAAACGTACTGACGGCGCTATTTCGGGTCAAGGATTCCCTGTTTCGCAAGAAGAAACCGCTCCGATCTTCACAGGACCGGCAAACCTGTATTCCCGACCTCGCCTGGCTCACGAGACAGCGCTTCTCGGCGCGGCCAATAGCGGCACGAGACGCCGTGACCTGCCGCGACTTCGTGCCACTCCGCAGTGTTGCTGCTCGCGTGATCGTCGCCGTGGACACAGTCGCCGCCATTGCCTTCGAGAAAGCGCAGATCCGGCGGCGGCCGCCGGAGCCGTTCGCGCTGGCGGACGGGATCGGGCACCGGCACTGCATCCAGCAATACGCGCGTATAGGGATGGGCGGGGCTGTCATAGACTTGAGCCGCGCTGCCCATTTCGACGACCCGGCCGCGATACATGACCGCTACGCGATGGGCGACTTCGCGAACGATCGCGAGATCATGCGCGATGAACAGATAGGACAGGCCGAGCTTCGCCTGAAGTGACTGCAACAGGTCCACGATCTGCGCCTGGGTGCGGACGTCGAGCGCCGAGACCGGCTCGTCGCAGACGATGAAATCCGGGCTGACCGCCAGGGCCCGGGCGATGACGACGCGCTGGCGCTGCCCGCCGGAAAATTCGTGCGGGTAGCGCTGCATCATGCCCGGGTCGAGGCTGACCAGGTCCAGAAGCTCAGCGACACGGTCCTGCAGCCGGGCTGGAGCTACCGAGCGATGCACCTGAAGCGGCTCGCGCAGGATCTGTCCGATCGTCATGCGCGGGTGCAAGCTCGAATACGGATTCTGCAGCACGAACTGCATATGGCGCCGCATCTGCCGCAATCGTGCGGCCGGCATCGTGGTCAATTCCTCGCCGAGCAGTTTAACCGAGCCGGAATATGTCTTCTGCAGCTGCAGGATCGCCCGGCCGGTCGTGGTCTTGCCCGAACCGGACTGGCCGACGAGCCCGAGCGTCTGGCCAGGCCCGATATCGAAGGAGACACGATCGACCGCCTTCAGCGCCTTGCCGTCGCCCCTGCCGGGAAAGCGCACCGACAGATCGCGGACCTGAAGCAGTGGCCGCGGCAGCGCCTCGGTGAGTGCGGCGGGATCATGAACCGTCATCGCGTCGGCCCGGTGCTCTGGAGACGTGGCACGGCATCGAGCAGGGCGCGCGTATAGGCGTGCTGCGGCGCTGCGAAGACGCTCTCGATCGCTCCGGCTTCGACGATCTCGCCGCGGTACATCACATTGACCCGGTCGACCATGCCGGCCACGACGCCGAAATCATGGGTGATCAGCATCAACGCCATGCCGCGCTCCTCCTTCAGCCGCAGTAGCAAGCGCAGGATCTGCGCTTGCACGGTGACGTCGAGCGCTGTCGTCGGCTCATCGGCGATCAGCAGGTCCGGCTCGCAGGAGATGGCCATCGCGATCATGACGCGCTGGCGCATCCCGCCTGAGAACTGGTGCGGATGATCGTCCAGGCGCCGCGCCGCATCGGGTATCCCGACCTGATCGAGCAGTTCGATGCAGCGTTCGCGCGCCGCCTTGCCGGACAGTCCGGTGTGGTGGCGCAGCATGTCGGTCATTTGCGCGGCAATGCTCAGCACCGGATTGAGCGACGTCATCGGATCCTGGAAGACCATGGCGATGCGCCGCCCGCGCAGAGCCCGCATATCGACCTCGCTCTTCGCCAGGATGTCCTGCCCCAGGAAGCTGACCTCGCCGCCAAGCGCGACAGAGGTGCCTTCGGGGGTGAGCCGCATCAGCGCCTTGGCCGTGACGCTCTTGCCRCAGCCGGATTCGCCGACGAAACCGACCGCTTCATCGGCAGCGATATCGAAGGAGATGCCGCGTACGGCCTGGATGACCTCCCGGCGCGTCGTGACGGTGGCGGTCAGGTTGCGGACGCTGAGGAGCGGGCCGGTGCGGATCATCGCACGCTCCCGACATCGAGCACGTCGCGCAGGCCATTGGCCAGGACGATAAAGGTCAGCGTCGCGTACACGATCGCGGCGGCGGGGCCGATCACGGTCAGCGGTGCCAACTCCATGAACTGCCGCGCTTCGGACAGCATGCCACCCCAGTTCGGGTCCGGCGGCGGCGGCCCGAGCCCGAGGAAGGACAGGGCCGTGACCGTGAAGATCGTCTGAGACAGGGTCAGGCTGGTCGCGACAAGGATCGGCGAGACGACGAGCGGCAGGATATGGCGGAGAACAAGCCGGAATTCGCTCATGCCGATGCTGCGCGCCGCTTCGACATGGTCCCATTGCTTCACGCTGAGCACGGGCGCGCGCACCACTCTGGCCATTGCCGGCGTGTACACGATGGCGATGGTGAGGATCAGATTGGGAATGGTCGGTCCAAGCGCCGCAACGACCGCAATCGCGAGAAGGAGCACAGGGAAGGCGAAAACCACATCTAGGACGCGCATGATCACGTCATCGACGAGGCCGCCCAGATAGCCGGAGAGCAACCCGAGGACGAGACCTCCGACGAGGGCGATAAAGACGGCCGTTATCGTGATCAGCAGGGTCGTGCGGCCACCGACGATCAGCCGGCTGAGGACATCGCGACCGATCGAGTCCGTACCGAGCCAGTGGCGCGCACTGGCTCCGGCAAGGGAGTCGGGCGAGGTCGCGGACGGATCGAACGGCACAAGGAAGGGCGCGAAGATCGTGACGATCAACATCGTGGCCAGCATTGCCAGCCCGATCCCAAGCAGCAGGCCGCCTTGCGTGATCCGCAGCGCCTTGGGAGCGCACGCGCCAAGAGCCCGCTCCTGAACTCCCTCCTGCGACACGGCCCTCACAGCTTCACCCGCGCATCGACCCGCGCATAGGCGATGTCGATCATCGTATTCACCATGACCACGATGGCCGATGCCGTCAGGACGATGGCCTGGATCACCGGATAGTCGCGGCTATTGATGGAATCGAAGAGATATTGGCCCATTCCGGGAATGGCGAAGATGGTCTCGACCAGGATGCTGCCGCCAAGCAGGGCTGCGATCTTGAGACCGGTTGCGGTGATGACCGGCGTCAAGGCGTTGCGGACGAGGTAGTCGCGGAGGATCCTGCCCGGAGGCAGCCCTTTCGCGCGAGCGACCATGACGAAATCCTGGTTGGCCACCTCGAGGACGGCAGCGCGGGTGTTCTCGGAAATCGTGACCGAGACCGCCAGCGCCAGGGCGAGCGCTGGCAACAGCAGGCTACCGATATTGGCGAGCGGATCCTCGAGAAACGGCGTGTAGCCGAAGATCGAGATCTGCGGGAAATAGAGGCCGAATAGCAGCACGATCAGCGTCGCGACCACATAATTCGGCACGGCCAGCATAACGCCATTGTAGAGCCGCACGATCCAGTCGATCGCGCCACGCATCCGCGCCGCTGCCAGCCCGGTCGCTACCCCCATCAGCATCGAGATGATCGCGGCAACCAGCGTCAGCTGGAAGGTCACCGCAAGCCGATCGAGCAATTCCGGCCGAACCGGCTGGCGCGTCACGAAGGACGTGCCGAGATCACCGAGGAGGGCATGCCCGAGCCAGACCCCATATTGCGCCAGCAGTGGTCGATCGAGCCCGAGCTCCTGCCGGATCGCCGCCAGAACCTCCGGTGCGACGCTCTGTGAGCCCGCTGCGGCAATGGCAAAATCGCCCGGCAAAGCCCGCATCATCGCGAAGGCAATGAAGGAGACCGCCAGCAGGATGACCAGCATCCAGGCGAGGCGGCCAAGGACAAAGCGCGTCATCGGCCGGCGCCCAATGTGCCGAGAGCGAACGGGGGAATTATTTTTTCAGCCATGCCGTACGCACGAAGGAGCGGATATTCGCAGCGATCGGAACGTAATCCTTGACGTAGTTCCACCAGATCTCCCAGCGGAGCGGGTACTGGTAGACTTGGATGATGTAGGCTTGGTCGGCGATATGGCGCTGGATCGCCATGTTCTTGGCCGCACGCAGGCCGAGGTCGAGTTCGGCGCGGGCTTCCAGGATCATTCTGTCGAGTGCGGCATCGTTCGATCCGGTGCCCTTGCCGGTAGCGCTGTCCGACTTGATGTATTGAAGGGTGGCGTCCGAGTCCGGCGTCCAGGACAGGGCGACCGAGAGCAGCGTCGGCCAYGTACCGGTGTTCCACATGGTCAAGAGCGGTGCCGTCTCCATCGGCGTCAGTTTGACCGTGATTCCCGCCACCTGCCATTGCTGCTGCAGGATCTGCGCACAGGCGACGTCGAGCGGGTTGGCTGCGACGATGATGTAATTGCCGAGATCGATGCCCTCGGGATAACCGGCCTCGGCCAGCAGAGCCTTTGCCGCTGCCGGATCATGCTTGTAGTAGGGCAGTTCCCCGGTGCCATCATAGCCGCCGACCTGGCTTTCCGGGATCATCGCGCCGATCTTGCCCGAACCGCCCAGGATCGTGTCGAGGCAGGCCTTGCGATCGGTCGCGAGGCTAAGCGCGCGGCGCACCCTGACATCGTTCAGGGGCTTGGCCTTCATGTTCAGCCAGATCGGGAAGGTCCGCGAGGTCTGACCGGGAGCGGACACGAGGTTGGGCGAGGTGCGCGCAATCGCAGCCGCGACTTTCGGGTCCTTCAGCCAGGTCATGTCGATCGCGCGCGACCGCAGCGCCGAGGTCAGCGTGGCCTGGTCCTTGTAGAACTTGAACACCACCCTGGAGAGATGCGGCTGCCCCTTCTCATAATAGCCGGCATGCGCGGTCAGCGAGAATTGCAGATTCGGCTGATAGGCCTCGAACACGAAGGGGCCGGTTCCGACGGGCTGGGTGTTGAGGTTCTCGACCCCGGCCGGGACGATCGCACCATTGGGGCTGGTCGCCAGATTGCTCAGGAAGGCCGCATCGGTCGCGTTCAGCTGGAATTTGACAGTGTAGGGGTCGATGACCGTAACCGCATCGACGCTGGAATAGAACGCCCGCAGGCGGCTGCCGGAAGCCGGGTTCAGGATGCGATCGAAGGTATGCTTCACATCATTGGCCGTGAAATCCTGGCCATTGTGGAATTTCACGCCCTGCCGCAGCCGGAAGACATAGGTCTTGGGATCGGGCTGCTCGTAGCTCAGCGCGAGGTCGGGCTCGATCTTCATCTGCGCGGACCAGCGCAGCAGCCCCGTATAGATCAGGCTGGTGAAATCATAGGAGGAGAACGCCGTAAGCGTGACCGGATCCAGCCCGATCGGGTCGGCATCGGCGCCGATCGTCAGTGTTCCACCGGAAACCGGCGTCTCGGCCGCAGCATCGCCGACCATGATCGCGGGCGAAAGCGCCATCGCACTGCTGGCGAGCACAAGCCGCAGCAGGCTGCGGCGCGATAGCTCCTCTGCCATCTCCGGCTCGGGGGCGATCATCGGGAATGACGGAGGCTTCACGAACGATCCTTCCACATATGATCACAGGGCATGATCTCGGCCTGAAGCCTGCAAGACGCTGATCTCCCATCAGCACCCGCCGCATGAAGCGAGACGCCTGTCGCCCTCGCCGATTCCCGCCCGCAGATCATCCCTCTCTCCGACGGAGGCTAGGAGTCGCCAGAATTCGCGTCAAGGATTCCTGGTTTCGCAACAAGAAACACGGTTTCCAAGTAGGGCCTCTCAGAAGAACGTTCTGACGGCCCCGCGCACGCCGTAATCGTCGTCGACCAGCATCAGCAGAGCCCATTTGTCGAAGGTCGTGCAGGGATGACCGATGCCGAAGCCGACCATGTCTCCAACCTGGAGCGGGCTGTCCTCCGGCGTACCGAGATGGCAGTGCTGGTCGTTGAGTGCGAGAACCGTGTGCCCTGCCGGCATCGGCTCGGGATTGCTCATGCCCTGYCGGAACCAGCGCAGGGGCACGGGCATGCCTGCGTCGTAGCTGATGTCGCGCTTGCCGACGGTGAGCAGGCTACGCCCGCGCTCGGGCCGCGATTGGACATAGGCCCAGACCTCAAGCGCCGGCTCGAGTCCGCCCGCCGGTAGGGTCAGGCTGGTTTCCATGACGATGCGCCGGAATGCACTGGCGTAGGCTGTTGAATCGTGCGTCAGGTAACAGCCCGAGCGCAGGACCTTCACGATGGATCGCGAAAAGGACGCCGCGTTCAGCTTTTCGCCGACGCGATCGAACAGCGCGGTTCCGCCGGCACTCAGCACCATGGGATCGGGGCCGAGCAAACCCTCCGCTTCGGCGGCCAACGCCACGTCGATCATGTCGTCGAGGAGGCGGTCTGCACCTGCGGTGACACTATGCAACCCTTCGAAACACTCGAACCCGGCAAGTTGCAGCCCAGCCGCCCCACTGAGGGCACGGGCGATCGCCATCGCCTCGGCCCGGCTGCGCGCACCCGTTCGGCCGCCCATGAAACCGATCTCGACGAGGATRCGCAGCGGATTGCCCGATGGCGGCGGCGCGCGCCGGGCGGCCTCGGCCAGCAATGCGACACCTTCGACGCTGTCGGCCAGGCAATACAACGCAAAGCCCTCATCCATCACGGCATCGAGGCAGGCGGTGATCTCCTGGCGTCCGACAGGCTGATTGGCGAGGATCACGCGTCTGACACCGAATTGGCGGCACACCTGAAGCTGCTGGATCGTCGCCACGGTAATGGCCCAGGCGCCGTCGGCGATCTGCAGGTCGAAGAGCTGCGGCGCCATGGTCGTCTTGCCATGGGGCGCGATCACCAGACCGTTCTCTGCGGTGAACGCGCTCATCCAGACGCTGTTTCGCCTCAGCACGCTCTCGCGGATCACCGCAATCGGGAGCGGCAAGTCGCCGGCCAGAACATTCCAGCCTTGCGTCCCGATATCGCCCAGTCGCAGGCCCGATATACCTGGCGGCAGCCCCTTGCTCAGCCCATCGAGGCGTTGATCGTCGATATCGGCGAGTGACAGACGCGGCAGCGCGCCACCGGGGGCGATCAGAGCCATGGGTTCGGGTCCAGCGGTGAGAACGGGCGGCGGATCTTGGTGTAGGCGATCTTGCTGGCGTCCGGTGGGTATGGGCCGCCGCTGTCGAGATAGAGAACGCTGGCCGCGATCGGCGCAAAGGCCGCATGGAAATGGTTCGAGGATTTGACGACCACGACCMGCTTTGCCGCCAGATCAATGCCGAGATTGGTGAAGACCGGAGGGCTGAAGGTCTGAGCGCGGGTCGATGCGAGGACGATATCGAGAGCGCCGATGCGGATCGCCGCAGCCGGCCCAAGCGAAACCCAGCTCTGCGCAAAGGGCACCACGAGCTCGGGCGTCGTGCCTGTCACCAGCACCGTGGCATCGATCGGCCGGCCCGACGACGGCGCAGCCTTGCCAGCGAAACGCAGGGAAATCTCGGCTCCAACCCCGGCGGCGCGGCACAGGCTCACGGCGACGGGGTCCCAGAGCGCCCCGATCGCGGCCGGCACCTCCGGCCGTCTGAGCAGCGCCTCGACCATCACCGAGGAATCGCCGGCGACGCCGCCGCCGGGATTGTCCCAGCGATCGGCGAGGATGACGGGACAGCCATCCTGCGCCAGTGCCAGCGCCGCCTCGATACCCTCATCGGGCTTGTAGTGCTTCGGCGCCGCACCGCTGGGCCCCCAGCGCAGGATTTCCAGCCCAAGCGTCTTGGCGAGCGCTGCCGCCTTGCCAGCATCGCGATCGGCGATGACGAGCACCTTCGTGCCGACATCCGCCACGTCCGCCGCCTGGAAGCCGTGCGCGACCGAGATGCTCAGGATACCGTCCCTGCCCTCC
>NZ_JBFTZN010000027.1:0-35724 GCF_056406775.1 Allobosea sp. P1_A7 | reverse complement strand
GCCCGCATCCATCACTGGCACCCCAGCGGATCACCGCCGGATCTGCGGCTGCCGCTGCTGCCGGTCGCGGTCTCGGTGCTGGAACTGGCGGCGTCGCGCAGGCGATATCATCTGCGCCGCTGCGCCGATCCGAGCTGCGGCTGGGTCTTCCTGGACGAAACGCGCAACCAGTCACGCCAATGGTGCTCGATGGAGGGCTGCGGCAACCGCGCGAAGGCGCGCGCCCACTACGCGCGCCGCAAGGCGCGCGGGTGAGGCTCGACGGACGATGGGCTTGTCAGTCCGATCCTTCCGGCGCGTCGTTCAAGCCATCGGGCCTGGAATTCCGACAGGATCGTCGGACTGAGGCCGGCGCTCGGGCCATAGCGCGGCAGTGGTCTGACCATTCGGCGCGCCATTCAAAGGCGAAGGCGCGCTGCCATTCCCGCTCTCGTCGACCGCGGTCGCCCTGTCGGGCGCCGCCGCATCCGGCGTCAGTGGCCGAGGAGGGATCGGTACAAGCTCAAGTACCGGTCGGCCATGCGCTCCACCGTAAAGCGCGCGGCAACGGAAGCCCGGCAGGCTGCGCGATCGATCTCTCCGATGCGGTCGACAGCCGCGACCGCTTCATCGACGCTGTCGACCAGGAAGCCCGTGACGCCATGCTCGATCAGCTCCGGCATCGAGCCTCGGTTGAAGGCGATGACTGGCGTGCCGCAGGCAAGCGCTTCGACGACGGATAATCCGAAAGGCTCCTCGAAGTTGATGAGGTGAAGCAGCGCCCGCGCCGAGCCCAGCGTTTTGGTGCGCAGCGCCCCGCCAACAGGTCCGAGATAGGTGACCGACCGATCGTCGAGGGCGGGAACCACCTGCGCCGCGTGATAGCCCTCGTCCTGGACGATGCCGGCCATGACCAGCCGCTGCTCTGCCCGGCGTGCCGTCGCGATCGCTTCGGCCGCGCCCTTATCGGGGTGGATGCGACCAAAGAAGAGCAGGTCCTGGCTGCCATCAGGGTCGAAGGGAAAGTCCTCGAGCCGGATGCCATGATGAATCACGGCAGCATAGCGCAGGTCCCGATGGCGATCGGCCTCGCTGATCGCGACATAATGGACGCGATCCTCATAGGTCTTGAAGACGGGCAGGATGCGGTCCGACGAGAAGCCGTGGATCGTCGTCACGACCGGCGTCTCGACCAGTCTGGAGAATGCGAGCGGCACGAAATCCGCCTGATTGTGGATGAGGTCGAACTCGCCTGCGCGCTCGAAGACATGGGCAACATGCAGCATCTCCCAGACCTTGGCGTCGATGGCAGGGTCCTCCGAATAGGGCGCCGGGCAAAGACCCGCGAGCGTGCCGGAGGTCTGGCTGTCCCCGGTGGCAAAAAGCGTGACATCGACGCCGCGCTCGACCAGGGCCTCGGTCAGGAGGCTGGTCACCAGTTCCCATGGACCGTAATGGCGGGGCGGCGTCCGCCAGGAGATCGGCGCCAGCATGGCGATGCGCAAGCGGTCGTCCTTCCCTCGTTCTGGATCAGGCGGCAAGGATGACGCCTTCGTCTGGCCGGAGCAGCAGCACATCGTTCTCGATGAGGGGCGCCGCGGCGAGCGTCGAAAGCAGCAAACGGCAACCGGTTGTGTCCCTGGGTAACGCCAGGCGCTGCGGCTGTCCGCCGAGATTGAGCGCGATGATCAGCCGCTGAGCGCCCTCGCGCCGCTCATAGGCAAGGACGTCGCCGTCGGATTCCAGCAGCGCGAAGGCGCCGACCGCCAAGGCCGGATGGTCGCGYCTGAGTGCCAGCAGCTGGTGATAGAGCCGGAGGATCGAGGCAGGCTCCGGCATCATCCGCGCGACATTCCGCGTCGGCCAGTCCGCATTGAGTGGCAACCAGGACTGGGCCGTGCTGAAGCCCGCATGGGCGCTTCCATCCCACGGCATCGGCGTACGCACCGGATCGCGGCCCAGGCCGAGCCCGGGTTCACGCAGGCCGCGCGGGTCGTGCAGCTGTTCGGGCGGGATTGGGACATCGCTCAGACCGAGTTCGTCCCCGTAGTAAAGCGTCGGAGCGCCCCGCAGCGTCAGAAGCAGCATCGCCGCGACGCGGGCTTGAGCCTGTCCAAGCCTGGTGGCGACGCGGGGCCTGTCATGATTGCCAAGCACCCAGTTCGGCCAACCGCCCGGCGGAAGTGCCGCCTCGTAAGTGGCGATGAGCGCAGCCAGCGCGCGCGCCTCCCAGACGGCCTCGATCAGTTGGAAGTTGAAAGGCAGATGCATTTCCGGCCGCTCACGTCCGTAATAGTGCATCAGGCGATCGACCGGCAGATAGATCTCGCCGATCAGCACGCGCTCACCGCGCCCGGCCGCGCCGTACCCGTCGGCAATCGCGCGCATCTCGGCAGCGATCACATGGACTTCCGCCTGGTCGGTCGAATGGAGCTGGAGCACGCGGTGCATCTCGGCGAGCGCGGGGTGATAGGCCGGGTTCGGCGGATTGTCCGGGAAGCTCCCTGCCTTGATCAGGTGCCAGAGTACGTCGATACGGAAACCGTCCACGCCACGGTCGAACCAGAAACGCATCACGTCGTACATCGCAGCCTGGACGGCGGGGCTGCGCCAGTTGAGGTCCGGCTGCTGCTTCAGGAAGGCGTGGTAGTAATATTGGCCGGTGGCTTCGTCCCATTCCCAGGCCGAACCGCCGAAATCGCTCACCCAGTTATTGGGCGGCCCGCCATCGGGAGCGGCATCGCGCCAGAGATACCAGTCGCGTTTCGGATTATCGTGCGAGGAGCGGCTCTCGACGAACCAGGCATGCCGGTCGGAGGTGTGGTTCGGGACGAAATCGAGCAGGATCTTGATCCCGCGCGCATGGGCCTGGGCGAGCAGATCGTCGAAATCGGCGAGCGTGCCGAAACGCGGATCGATGTCGCAGTAATCGGCAACGTCATACCCGAAATCGACCATCGGCGAGGGATAGATCGGGGAAATCCAGATCGCGTCGATCCCGAGGCCGGCGAGATAGTCGAGCCGTTGCCCGATACCCCTGAGATCGCCCATGCCATCGCCATTCCCATCCTGAAAGGAGCGGGGATAGATCTGGTAGATCACACCGCTCTGCCACCAAGGCGCGGTCATGGGAGCGGGATGCCAGGAGCAGCCGCAGCGGCGGCGCGGTCGAGCGCTTCCTTGTTCAGCCGCTGATCCTTGAACCTGGCGGAGTTGGCGTCGCGGGCTTGAATGATGGCCTCAGTCTCTGAGCTGATCCGGTTGCGCGACAGGGATCGGGTTTGCGTCTTGAGGGATGCGGTTTCCGCCTGGGTGCGGGCTCTGGTTTTTTCGGACAGTGGCTTCTCCCGATCGGTGCTAAGCCAATACCATCGGCGGATATGAAAAAGGCCAGGCGTTGAACCTGGCCCTTCCTTCCAACCTCATGACCGACACCAGTACATCCGTGGCTATCGGTGAGGCTGAATAGCGATTACGCGGCTTGCAACTGCTCGGCGGCCATCTTGCCGGATTTGGCGTCGCGGACCGCTTCATAGCCAAGCTTCTGGCCTTCGACGATCTCGCGCATACCAGCGCGTTCGATGGCGGAGATATGGACGAAGACGTCCTGGCTTCCGTCATCTGGCTGAATGAAGCCGAAGCCCTTGGTGGAATTGAACCATTTTACTGTGCCGGTGCTCATCACGAACTCTCCTTCTGGCAATACTTGTCGGCCACCGAGCGAATGCCCGATGGGTTCACCACGATTTTCGAAGGGGGTTCGTCAGGCGCGCATAAACACGCGGAGAAAACAGCCAACAAATTATCGACAATCAGACAGTAAACGAATTATCGAAAAAGTAAACAACAAGTTTCATTACGGAAGAAATCAAATAACAAGGTGCTGGGCTCCAATAATTTTTCGACGAAATTCAAGATTTTCGAGAAAGAATTGACCCTGTTCAGCGATGCCCGTTCGTCATGACGTGAAATATCGGTGCCGATGATGCCGAAATTGCCGAGGAAGCCCGGAAAGCTGAGAGCCCGCCTGAGGATGATCTGGGTTGGCGGAGCGCCCGCTTGAGCCGCTGCGCTCGCTGACGGGGAGCACGGGCTGACCCKCGAGTTGACGAGGCCTCAGTGTAAATTTCAAAAAACAGCAGAGAATGGCACTGCGGTGAAAAGAAAATCTGTGATCGAAAAAGATGATACTGTTGGTCATCGGACAATTTTATTCCGATGAGGAAAGATAAAAATCATGAAAATCCCTGCAGAACTGAAGCCGGCCGCCTGGGGCGCCGTCGGTGGAGCTGTCGCGCTTGCAATTATCGGCTTCAGCTGGGGCGGCTGGGTCACGCAGGGTAGGGCGGAGCGCGACGCCGCGGCGCGTTCCAGCACGGCGGTGATCTCCGCCCTCTCGCCGATCTGCGTGGTCAGGTTCCAGCAGCAGGCCAACGCGACAGAACAACTTGTCGAGCTGAAGAAGATCGGCTCGTGGCAGCAGGGCGAGTTCATCGCGAAGGGGGGATGGGCGACAATGCCGGGTAGCTCGTCACCCGATTCCGATGTCGCCAAAGCCTGTGCCATCGCTCTCGGGCTGACCAAGACCTGAGGTCACTCCGGCGTCGGGTTGCCGCCTGCGGGTGACCCCTTGTCTTCGTCCGCGGATGGGCTGCCTTCGATGTCGATCCGCGCGCGACGGCGCTCTGCCCGTTCAGGCCTTCGGGAACCAGATCAGCCCGGCCGGCTTCGGGACAAGGCCGATTGGCTTGCCGGGCTCCAATCCCCTGGCATCCTCGGGCGGAACGCTGGCGACGATCGCGCTGCCGTCGCCGAGCCGGGCATGGAGATTGGCGATCGCGCCCTGATAGGAGATCTGCTCGACGGTGGCCTTGAGGCTGCCCGGGGAGGCGTGATCGGCAAGCGCGATTGCCTCCGGCCGCAGGAGGGCTTCGCCCTGGGCACCGGGTACCGCGGCGGCACCGGGATCGAGCAGGCGCATCTCCAGCCCGGCCGCAAGCTCCGCGACGGCGTCCTGTCCCTCACGGCGCAGGATGCGGCCGGCGAGGAAGTTCGCCCTGCCGATGAAATCCGCGACGAAGCGATTGGCCGGCCGTTCGTAGATCTCGCTGGCCGAGCCGATCTGCTGCAGCTGGCCGTCCTTCATCACCGCGATCGTGTCGGCGATGCTCATGGCTTCGGTCTGGTCATGCGTCACGAAGATCGAGGTCAGTCCGAACTCGCGCTGCAGACGCGACATTTCGAGGCCTGTGCTCTCGCGCAGCTTGGCATCGAGATTGGAGAAGGGCTCGTCGAGAAGCAGGATCGACGGGTTGATGACGAGCGCGCGGGCGACCGCCACACGCTGCTGCTGGCCGCCCGAGAGCTGGCGTGGGAGCCTGTCTGCGAGGCCCGACAGCTTCAGCTTGCCCAGCATCGCCGTCACGCGCTGTTCGCGCTCGGCGCGCGCCACGCCGCGCCGACGCAATCCGAAGGCGATGTTCTCGGCGGCGCTCAGATGCGGGAACAGGGCGTAGTTCTGAAACACCAGGCCGGTGTCGCGCTTATGCGCGGGCAGCGTCGTGATATCGTTGTCGCCGACCCGGATCGAGCCTGAGGTCGGCGCGATGAAGCCCGCCACCATCCGCAACGTCGTCGTCTTGCCGCAGCCGGAGGGACCGAGCAGCGCGAGCATTCGGCCTTGCGGGATCTTTGCGCTCATGTCGGCGACGGCGACCGCCGAGCCATAGGTCTTGCGCAGGTTTTGAAGCTGGATGTCCATGGTCAGTTCCGGCGGCCTCCGAAGGTGCCCAGCAGGTGGTAGAGGATCATCAGGCCGAGCGTCGCCAGGACGAGCAGGCCCGAGACCGCTGCAACGGACGGCTCGAAGCCGAGCTGGACCGCAGAGTAGATCATGACCGGCAGCGTCGGAGCCCCGGGCTCCGCCAGGAACAGCGCCAGCACCACCTCGTCGAAGGAGGTGATGAAGGCGAGAACCGTGCCGGCGACGATGCCGGGCCGGACCACCGGCAGAACGACCAGGAAGAAGGCGGTGACCGGCGAGGCCCCGAGATTGCGCGCGGCCTCCTCGAGGCTGCGGTCGAAGCGGCGCAGCACCGGCAGCGAGACGCGCAGCACATAGGGTGTGCAGACGATCACATGCGCGGCAACGAGCTTCCAGGAACCGGCAAGAAGCCCGGTGCGCGTGAAGAACAGCGTGAGCCCGACGGCGAGCACCAGGGTCGGCAGGATGAGCGGCGAGAGGAAGATGGCTTCGAGCAGCCGCCGGCCGGGAAAGCTGAAGCGGGTCAGCGCGTAGGCCGCCGCGACGCCGATCGTGCAGGCGATCAGCGCGCTGACGAGCGCAATGCGCAGGCTGACGGCGAGCGCCGAGAGATAGCGCGTGTCATGCAGCGCGGCGGCGTACCATTTGAACGTCAGTCCCCGCGGGGGGAAGGCGAGATAGCCGGTATCTCCGAGCGGCGCGGCGACGACGACGAGGATCGGCAGCAGCAGGTAGACGAAGGCGAGTACGGCCAGCAGCAGCAGCACGAAGCCGAGCGGTGAACGGAAGGAGATCGTCATCGCGCCGCCTCGCGTTCGCCACGGCCTTCGAGCAGGGCGCCATAGGCCAGGGACAGCGCGAGCACGGTGACCAGCAGAATGGTCGCCAGCGCCGCGGCAAAGGGCCAGTCCAGCAGCTCGATCGCCTGTTCGTAGATCGCCGTCGCCATCACATTGGCCCGCGCGCCGCCGACCAGGCTCGGGGTCGCGAAGGCGCTGATCGCCAGCGAGAAGACCAGGAGCGACCCCGCGACGATGCCGCCGCTCGCAAGCCGCAGCGTGACGAGGCCGAGCGCGACGCTTGGCCGGGCACCGAGGCTCATCGCGGCATATTCCAGATCGCGGTCGATCGACTTGAAGACGCCGTGCAGCGTCAGGATCATCAGGGGCAGCAGCACCTGCGCCAGCGCGATGATGACGCCGGACATCGTATACATCGTCTGCACTGGCCGGTCGGCGAGCCCAAGCGCCATCAGGCCATGGCTGAGGAGCCCGTCGCGGAAGAACAGCACCATCCAGCCGAAGGAGCGCACCACGGCGCTGACCAGCAGGGGAAAGGTCGTGAGCAGCAGGAGAAAGCCCGCCCAGCGCGACTGTGCGCGGGCGAGCAGATAGGCGGTCGGCACGCCGAGCACGAGCGTGATCGCGGTCACGGCCGCACCGAGCCCGAGCGTGCGCCCCAGGATTTCCCAGTAATAGGAATCCCCGGCAAAGCGCTGATAATGCGCGAGCGTGATGCCGGTCGCGTCGCTCGCGCTGATCGCCAGCAGCGACGCCTGCGGCCAGATGAAGAAGACCGCGTAGACGAAGGCGCAGGGAGCAAACAGGAGGACGGGCGCGAAGAGCGCCCACCGCGGCCCGCTGCTGCGCGTCGCTGCCTTGGTCACCGTGCGATTTCCCGGTTCCAGCGCTCGATCCAGGAAGCGCGCTTGCCGTTGATCTTGTCGCGGTCGAGCTGCGCGAGCTTGTCCACCGAAGGAACCTCGCCGGTCAGATCGGCCGGCAGTTTGGTCTCGGGGTTCGAGGCGGTCCAGCGCATCGCGCGAGCGATTTCGATTTGTGCCTCGGGCTTCAGCATCGCGTCGATCGCGGCATTGGCGATGTCGGCATTCTTGGCGCCCTTGGCGACGCAGGCCGTGATGAAGACCGCCGGGCTGCCTTCCTTCGGCGTCGCAAAGGCGACCGGCAGGCCGGCCTGCTGCAGTTTGAACGTATTGCCGGTGTCGTAGGGCATGATCCAGATATCGCCCTGGCCGAACAGCGTCGGCAGGTCGGAAGCCGCCTTGAAGATCGTCTCGCCCTTGATCTGCTTCATCGCCTCGAAGCCGGGCTCGATATTGTCCTCGCTGCCGCCAAAGGCCTTGGCGAGCATGACGAGGAAATCGACACCGTAACCGTTGGTGATCGCCGGAAAGGCGATGTGACCCTTGTATTCCGGCTTCAGGAAGTCCTTGTAACTCGTTGGCGGAGTGGGAATTTTGTCCTTGCGGTAGACGATTCCTTCGGCGATCACGGCCCAGGTCACCCAATGGCCGTCCGGATCCCTCAGCCCCGCCGGGATCTGTCCAAGCCGGGAGACGCCCGAGAGCGGCTGGCTCAAGCCCTCGCTCTTGGCGAAGGCTTCCTGGCCGCCCGAGAACTGGAACAGGTCGATCTGTGGGTTGCCGGCCTCGGCCTTCATGCGGGCGAGCGCAGCCGCCGACTGCATCGGTACCTGCGTCGACGAGGCGCCGGTCGCCTTGTCGAAGGGGGTGAAGACGGCCGACTGGATGATGTCCATGGTCGAACCGCCGAAGCCGGAGCTCACCAGCTTGCGTCCGGCGAAGGCTTGGGCCTGGGCCTGCGCCGAGGAAAACGGCAATGCCGTCGAGGCGGCGAGCGCTGCAAGAAGCTGGCGCCGGTCAAGAGAGCTGGTACCCATCACGATCCCCTTTGTTGGACCGGGCATCCGAACCCGGTCTGGTATTACCGAGTTCAAGTGCAAGGCTCAGGCCGCGTCATATCCCTTGGTCCCGACCAGCTCGAAAACCTGGTCGCCATTGTAGATCGGCATATGCGGGCGGCGGATCGAGCCGACCCAGGCCTTCTCGACCGGGCAGCGCACCTCCTCGACGACATCTCCGAAGAGATCGACGATATCGGCCAGATGCTGGTCCTTCACCACGTCGTCGCCAGGCCCGACCTTTGGAATGAACAGGCCGCCCTTGATCGCCTTGTGATGGATCGCGTCGCCGCCGAGGCGGAACTGCGCCGGCAGGACCGGCGCGCCCGGCAGCATGCCGCGCGCCTTGCAGACGTTGAAGATCGCCAGGGTGAGGCGATCGAGATCCTCGGCGGTCACGCGGGCGCCGCCGCCGCTCTCGACGATGAGCGAGGGCTTGCCGCTCCTAGTGTAATGCGTGAAATGGCAGCCCGACAGGCCTTCCTCGAGCGAGTTCCAGACATTCGGTGCGCCGCAGGCGCGTCCCAGCCGCTCCGATTCGATGCCCTCGGGCGTGCCGTTATTGTGAAACAGCGTGTAGTGGCAGGTGATCGTGAGATCGCCGCCCGAATGCAGGTCCAGCATCGCGTCGGAATGGGCCAGCGACAGATCGAGCAGCCGGTGGGCGAGCTGATAGGTGTGGTGGCCGCGCGGATCGCCGGGGAAGACGCGGTTGAGGTTATAGCCGTCCTGCGGGGTGAGCCGGTTGTAGCCGCGGAAGCCGAGCGGATTGGCCAGCATCAGGCAGACTACCCGGCCGGAGAGCTCGTTCAGGTCCACCGTCTTCAGGAAGCGCTGGATCGCGAGCGGGCCAACCACTTCCGGGCCGTGGATGCAGGCCTGGAGCCAGAGCGTCGGACCGTCCTTGCGCCCTTCGGCGATCAGGACCGGCGAGWAGATCGCGCCATCCGGATAAGAGCCAAGCTCGACATGGCCGCGGGTGATCTCCCCCTTGGCCGGTTTGGCTGTCCCGATCATCATTGGCTCCGCTCTCTCGTTCGCGGCTGTGCAGTACGTGCTCGCTGTTGTTATGTATCCTGAGTCGTCCCATATATGTCAACACTGTTATCTCTAATGGAACAGCAATGAGCTCGCTCGAAAATGGACTGCGCATTCTCTCCCTCGTCAGCGAGGAGCGACCCGTGTTGCGCGTGGGCGAGGTCTGTCGCGAACTCGACATGCCCAAGGCCTCGGTCTCGCGGCTGCTCAAGACGCTCTCCGAGGCCGGCCTTCTGGAGCGCGAGGAGCGCGACCAGGGCTATGTCGTGGGGGGAAAGGCGCTGGATCTGGCTGCGCTCTATCTCGCGCGGCACAACCTGCTCGATCTCGTGCGGGTTGCCATCGACGATCTGGTTCGCGAATTCGGCTTCACCGGCCATGCCGGAATCGTCGCGGGTCACGAGCGCGTGCTGCTCGTCGCGCAGCAGGGGACCTACGCGCTGCAGCACACCGGCTCGGTCGCCGAGCGCAAGCCTGCCTTCGATTCGATCATCGGACGGGCGATCCTGGCACGCCTCGATGACGCGCAGGCGCTGGCGCAGCTCGATGCCCAGGGCAAGCTCGGCATCCGCGCCAGCATGAGCGACGACGAGGTCAGGGCCGAGTTCGCCGCCATCCGCAAGGACCGGATCGCCCGCTCATCGAGCCTGATCACGCCGGGCATCTCCTCGATCGGCGCAGCCATTGCCGATCCAGGCCGCAACGAGATCATGGGCCTGTGCCTGTCGTTTCCGACGATTGCGGCCGATGCGGCGATCCAGGACCGCATCGCTTTGAGCGTCGCAAGGCATGCGCAGGCGATCGGCCTGCGCATGCGCGATCCGGTCTGGTTGCAGGGGGACTGACCGGAGCGGCCGGCGGGGCGTTTCAGCGAGCCCCGCCCTGGGCGCGAGGGGGCATCGCCCGGGCCGGATTGGGCGCGGCTGGTCTGCGCTCCGAGGCACCGCGACCGCGATTGCGGGGTGGACTGCGGGGCGCCAGTCCCGCCAGGAAGCGGCCATGCTGCTCCACCCCGCGCGTGAGATGAGCGTCAAGGCGTTTGGCGAGGGAATGGAGCAGGGCCAGGAGTTTGAGGGTACGCTGCAACATGACGGCACGCATTCTGTCGGTGCGCATCTCTTCCCGGGATGCACCTGACAGATATTGCGCGTCATTTTGCTTGCGATGTGCTTCTGCAGAGCGCGCCATAAACGCTCCATAAGCCACCCGCGGGCGGTTCTGCGCCCGGCATGTCAGTAGGGTTTGGGCTTGTCGATGCGAGCCCGGCCGGGCGCTCCCGGACACGCGGCGCCCTTACGTGAGGTCCATGCCGATCCGCATCGAATCCTTATGCGGAACCAGCCGAGACTGTGACGGTGGTCGCGCCTGACCGTCCTCCCGAGCGGGACAGCCTGTCGGGACGATGGCCCGCAGCGACGCGCCACGATCGATGGTCTGACAGGGTGAGGTTTCCGATGGATCACTGGCTTCGCGGGATGTTCACTCCGATGGTGACGCCCTTCAGCGGCAATAGCCTGGACGAACCAGCCTTCCTGCGGCTGGTGGATTGGCAGATCCAGGAGGGGGCGGACGGCATCGTTCTCGGCTCTGCCAGCGGCGAAGGCTCGACGCTGACGGACGAGGAGCGCATGCGCTTGCTCAGGCTGGCGCGGGCCGCCGCGGGGCCGGTCTATCCCATCATCGCGGCGGCCGGGTCGAACGCGACGGCGCAGAGCATCGCCGATGTCCGCAACGCCACCGCGGCGGGAGCCAATGCGATCCTGCTGCGTCTGCCCTATTACAACAGGCCGACCCAGGCCGGTCTCGTCCAGCACATCCTTTCGGTTGCCGCCGCGACCCCCTTGCCGTTGATCATCGACAATGATCCCGAGCGCTGCGCGGTCGAGCTCCCGCCCGAAACCCTGGCCGAACTGGCGGCGACGCCGACCATCATGGGCGTGCTCGAGCGTCGCGGCGACGTCGCGCGCTGCGACCGGATCATGCGCAGCTGCAGCCGGCATTTCATGCGCCTGACCGGTGCCGGCGACACCATCCCCGCCTATCTTGCCTCCGGCGGCTGCGGGGCGCTCACCAGCATCGGCAATCTTGCGCCGCGGCTGCTGGGCCGGATCAGGGAGGCCTGCCGCATCGGCTCCTTCGAGCAGGCGCAGATCCTGCAGCGCCGCCTGGTTCCGCTCCTCGGCCTCACTGCCCCGGAGCCAGACCCCGTCGCCATCAAACTGGCATTGTCGCTCCAGCATCCCGGCATCAGCCCCGCCTGTCGGTTGCCCCTTGTCACGGCGGCCGCGTCGCTCGTCGAGGACCTGACCTATGCGCTCGACGATCTGCCCCGGCCGATCAACGGCCGCGCGGTCCATCGGCTTTCCGCCGCCTAGATCATCGGCCCGAAATCGCTTCTGGCCCGATGATCTAACCCTTTGTGTTTGCATCGGCTTTCCCGAAAACCGCAATCCACTTTTCGGGGCCGATGCTTTAGGCGCGGAACCCAGCCCTGCCTCTGAAGGAACCACCGTGCCGGTGATGCCCCTTACGCCTGCCTTRTGCCGCAGGATGACAGCTCGCATAGCGAGCTTACGGGGAGAAGGCCGATCATCCGCTTTTCGCATGACGGAGGCGAACATGGTCACCTATGAGGCATCCCTGAGGCGGCGACGCGAAGCAGTCTATCACGCTGCCCGCCGTCATCAGCCGTTCGGCGGGATCGCGCGCGACCTGTTGCAGTCCCTTGTCCTGCTGCTGCTTTTGGCCTGCATCCTGGCGGTCCGGATCAATTTTATGGCACCGAACTAGGCGCACGCCGCAAGCGCGGCTGCCGATGCAGGATTGGCGCACCATATGGTGGGCATGCCCACCGGCATCAGGGAGATTGCCATGAGCACCCTCAGGTCTCCGGGTGAGTTCGAGCTTCTGCCGGACCCCGATACGCTGACGGCCTTGCAGCTCTTCAAGGCTCCGATGGTGGTCCGCTATGTCCTGGCGGTCGCGATGACCGTCATCGCAACCGTGGTGGCGGTCGGGCTCGACAACGCGGTGACAATCCCGAACCTGTCGCTCGTCTTTGTCGTCCCGGTGGTGATCGCGGCGGTTTTCTTCGGGCTGGGACCCTCGCTCTGTGCGGCGGTCCTCGGGGCGCTGTCCTATAATTTCTTCCTGACCGAGTCGCGTTTCACGCTACGCGTCGACGACCCCGCCAGCATCTGGGCGATCGGGCTGCTCTTTGTCGTCGGTCTGATCACAAGCGCCGTGGCCTCGACCGCCCGCCGCAGGGCAGACGATGCGGCGCTGGCGCGGCGGCAGGCCGGGATCGTGCGGTCCTACAGCCGGGACATCGTCGCGGCCGGCGAACCCAGGGCGGTCTTCTCCCGCACCGCCAATGCGCTCGAAACCCTGTTTCAGGTCCCGGTCATCGTGATGCTGATGTCCGAGCCCCTGGGCGATTTCGTCGAGAGACGCGGCGCCATCGAGCCTCGCGAGGTCGACATCGACGCGGCACGCTCGTCGCTGACCACCGGTACGGTTTCGGTGGCCGACGTCTACCCCTTCAATGGCTCGCGCTTCGATTTCTGGCCTGTGATGACGTCAGTGGGAAACCGCGCCGGCATCGGGCTGGCGTTCGATCCCGAAGAGCGCCCACCGCAGCCCGGCACCCTTGTCGAAATCATCGCAAGCCTTCTCGCCCTGGCCCTCGATCGTCAGCATCTCCGGACCGGGTCGAACGGCGTCGCAGACGAGCAGGGGGCATCCTAGGCCTTCCCCTGCCGTTGTGGACGCCTACGAGGAACTCCGTCCGATCAGCAGCGCTGCCCGGTAGCTCGGTTCGCCATACCGGGCCATGCGCTCCAGGACTGAGATATGGATGGGAAGGTCGAGCACGTCGGCCTCCGTTTCCAGTGCGTCCGTCTCGATCCAGGGATCATTCAGCAGGAACAGGTCGTCATGGACGGCGTGGACGACAACCCAGTGGGGCGCTGTCCGGCCGTGCGTTTCCATCTGATCGATCAGAACGACGGCAATGGCACCCTCGGCGATGGCGTCCCGCAGCTCCCAGCTCTCGAAGGCGCGATGTTCGACATCGATGCCGGAGGCGAGCACCCGGCTCTTGAAGTCGGCCTGGACGAAGGTCATCAGCTCGCGCTTGGCCTCCGTGTTGCCGCGGTCAAGCAGGACCGGCTCCGAAGCGCTCATGAACAGCCGGAGCGCATAGCCGCGCGCGGCAACGGCCAGTGCGAGCCCATACGGGTCGCAGCCGCCCGGACCCGTCAKCCCGATGACGGTCGTGGCTTCGCGCCACAGGGCGATTTCGAGCTGGCGATCGGGAACGACCGCGGGCTCGAGGCCTGCAAAGGCCATGGCAAGTGAAGCGGGGCCGCAGGTGAAGCCGGTCGATTGCGGGTAGAGCGGTGCGACCGGCTTCGGCGGCCGCTGCGCGTTGCGCAGCTTGCGCTCGGTGTAGACGGAGCCCTGTTCGGCAGCCGCAATACCGGTCAGCCTCCGCAGGGCCGGCGGCAGCTCGTCATCTCCGGTCGCACTGGCAATCCGCCAGGTCAGGATATCGGCCTCGAGCGAGATCAGTTCGAGCGCGGCGACCAGCGCGCGGCCAATCTCCTCGCCGGCGCCATTCGCGTTCGCTGGATCGACCCAGAACCTGACGATGCGCAGCATCGCGGTCGTCCGGCGGCGAAGCCCGGCGAGAACTCCGACAATCACGGACCCTTGTCTTGCGACGAGAATGAGCTGCCCGGGTGCGGACAGAAGAGGGCCCAGGCGGCTGGCAACCTCCGCCGGCAAGCCGAGCGGCGCGTCCTGGCCGCCGGGAATGCGCGTGACCTCGATTGCTGGCATGGTCAGTTGGTCCCGATGCGAGAGCCGGAGGCGGCCGCAGCACTCCGATAGAGCGACAGCAGCTGGGCGGTGCGCGGCGCATGCCGCGGGGTTTGCGCCGCGGCCGGAGTCGATGCGAGCTCGCGCCAGCGGTGGCAGGCAACCGAGCGCCCGTCATCGCCCGGTGTGAGCGCAGGCACTTCGCGCTGACAACGCGCGACGGCGAATGGGCAGCGCGGATGGAAGCGGCAGCCGGACGGCGGATTGAGCGGGCTCGGCATGTCTCCGGCCAGCACGGCGCGGCTTCGGCGTGCGCCAGGTCGCGCAACCGGCGCGGCGGCCAGAAGCGCCTGCGTATAGGGATGTGCCGGGCGGGCGAAGATCGCGTCCTTCGGGCCGATCTCGACGATATTGCCGAGATACATCACGGCGACGCGGTGGCTCAGGTGCCGGACGACGGACAGCCCGTGCGAAATGAAGAGATAGCTCAGTCCGAGCCGTTCCTGCAGGCGCCGCAACAGATTGACGATCTGGGCCTGGACCGAGACGTCGAGCGCAGAGACCGGCTCGTCGCAGACGATCAGCCGCGGCTCGACGGCCAGCGCACGCGCGATCCCGATGCGCTGGCGCTGTCCGCCGGAGAACTCGTGCGGGTAGCGATCTGCATGTCTGTCGGCGAGGCCGACCAGGCCGAGCAGCTCGGAGACCCGGGCGGCAACGCTGTGCCTGTCGGCGAGGCCGAAGAGCAGGGCGGGCTCGGCAATCAGCTCGCCGACCGTCATGCGGGGATTGAGCGAGCCGTAAGGGTCCTGGAAGATCAGCTGGACATTGCGGTGCAGGGCGCGCCGCTCGCTTGACGACAGGGTCGCGATATCTCGCCCCTCGAACAGGATGCGTCCGCTGCTGGGGGCCGTCAGCCCGACCAGCATTCGCCCCGCCGTGGACTTTCCGCAGCCGCTTTCGCCGACGAGCGACAGGGTTTCGCCCGGTGCGATCGAGAAGCTGATGTCGTTGACGGCGCTCAGCCTGCGCCTTTGCCACGGCCATGTGCCTGCGACGCTGAACTGCTTGCTCAGCCCGTCGACGGTGAGAAGCGTGGTGGCGGCATCCACAGCCGGCATCATGCCTGCCCTTCCTGCATGAGGGTTTCCAGAAGCGGTGTGCGCCAGCAGGCGGAGGAATGCCCCGGCCTGACTGTGCGGAGTGGTGGGACCTGCGTGCTGCACCGCGCAATGGCGAACGGGCAGCGGGGCTGGAACCCGCAGCCGGGAGGCAGGGCCAATGGATCGGGCGGGCCGCCCTCGATCGGCGTGAGGGGCTCCTCGTCGCCATCGATCGCCGGCATCGAGCTGAGGAGGCCGACGGTATAGGGATGCTCGGGGCTGTCGAACAAAGCCCCGACCGGAGCGGTCTCGACGATGCGCCCCGCATACATCACCGCGACACGGTCGGCCATCTCCGCGACGACCCCGAGGTCATGGGTGATGAGGATGATGGCGGCTCCGGTCGTGGCCTTCAGCTCCCGCATCAGGTCGAGAATCTGGGCCTGCACGGTCACGTCGAGCGCCGTTGTCGGCTCGTCGGCGATGAGCAGCCTGGGACGGCAGGCCAGCGCCATTGCGATCATCGCCCGCTGGCGCATGCCGCCGCTGAGTTCATGCGGATAGGCCTTGACCCGCGTCTCCGGTGACGGAATGCCGGTCAGCTGCAGTACTTCGATCGCCCTTGCATGCGCCTGGGCACGGCTCGCCGGCTCATGCAGCTGGATCGCTTCGATGATCTGGTCGCCGATCGTCTGAACGGGATTGAGCGACGTGTTGGGCTCCTGGAAGATCATGCCGATCTGGCCGCCGCGAATGTCGCGCATGGCATGGGCGGGCTTGGCGACGAGGTCCTCGCCGCGAAACAGGATTTGCCCCGCCGCGATCTCGCCCGGCGCAGGCACGAGCCTCAGCAACGAGAGCGACATGATGCTCTTGCCCGAGCCGGATTCTCCGACGATGGCGAGCGTCTCGCCGGCGCCGACGGCGAAGTCGACCGCGTCGACCGCCATCACCTTGCCGGCAGCGGTGTTGAAGCAGACGCGCAGTCCGCGGACCTCGATCACGGGTGTCTCAGTCGTCATCGGCGCAATTTCGGATCCGTGAGGTCGCGGAAGGCGTCCCCGAGAACGTTACAGGACAGCACGATCACGAAGATCAGCAGGCTGGCGGCGGTCGACACATGCGGCGCCAGGAAGATGAAGCTCCGCCCCTCGGCCGCGATGCTGCCGAGTTCCGCGGTCGGCGGCTGCAGGCCGAGGCCGAGAAAGCCGAGAGCCGCTGCGAGCAGGATCGTCTCGCCGAATTGCAGCGTGCAGTAGACGACGATCGAGGCCGCGCAATTGCGCAGGAGGTAGCGATGGATCAGCGTCGCGTCGGAAAGCCCGATCACGCGGCCGGCCTCCATATACTCCGCCTGCATGACCGTGGCCGCCGCCGCGCGGGTGACGCGGGCAATCCGGGGCGAGGCCGATAGCCCCAGCGCGATCACGAGACTGTCCATCCCGATGCCGAGCATCGCTGCGAGCGCGAGGCCGAACAGGATCGAGGGAAACGAGAGCAGGACATCGACGATGCGCATCAACGGCCCTTCGAGCCGGCGATAGAACGCCGCCAGGAGCCCGATGCTGCCACCGATCAAGGTGCCGATGGCGACCCCGGCGAAGCCCAGGATCAGGGTCGTCCTCGTGCCGTAGAGCAAGCGGGTCAACAGGTCGCGGCCCTGAGAATCCGTTCCGAGGAGGTGAGCGCCGCCGGGAGGACGCAGCCGCAGCCGGAGATTGGTATGATAGGGGTCGAACGGCGTCAGAAGTGGCGCAAACACGGCTGCCGCGACGATGACGAGAAGGAGGATCAGCGCAGCGAGCGCGACCTTGTMGCTCCTGAGGCGCTGGAACATGCCCGGCCGGGACGGGCGAGCAGCTGTTACGGTCGATGCGGGACCCTGGGCGCTCATCGCAGGGCACTCCGGATGCGCGGATCGAGCAGGCCGTAGAGCGTATCGACGATCAGGTTCACGACGATGAAGCCGCAGGCGATCACGAGAATGGCGCCTTGCGCCATCGGGAAATCGCTCGACACGATAGCGCCCACCGCGAGCCGGCCGACGCCCGGCCAGGAGAAGATCGTCTCGGCGATGACTGCGCCGCCGAGCAGCGATCCGATCTGGAGGCCGATCAGCGTCACGACCGGGATCAGCGCCGTCCGCAGCGCATGGCGCGTGACGACCTGGAACTCGGACGCGCCCTTGGCCCGCGCGGTACGGATGAAATCGGCACCCAGCACCTCGACCACCGCCGTCCGCGTCATCCGTGCGACCGGGCCGATGAAAATGACGCCGAGCATCAGTGCCGGCAGTGCGACGTGATGCAGGCCCCGCAATGTCCAGAGCGGTCCGCCACGCCCCTGGAGCGGAAACAGCTGCCAGCGATAGGCCGCAAATTGCAGCAGCAGCAGCCCGACCCAGAAGGCCGGTACCGACACGCCGGCCACCGACAGCGCCATGACCGCGCGATCGAACGCTTTTCCGCGCCGTGTGGCGGCAAGCGTGCCGAACAGGATGCCGAGCGGCACCGCCCAGCTCAGGCTCGCCACCATGAGCTCGACGGTGGGGCCCAGTGCCGATGCAAGCTCGTCGAGCACCGGGGCGTTGTTGATGATCGAGCGGCCAAGATCGCCCTGGGCGACCCGCAGGATGTACAGCCAGAACTGCACCAGGATCGGGGCGTCGAGACCGAGCTGGCGCCGGATAGCATCGATTTCGGCCGCCGTCCCCGTGGGGCCAGCGATGATGGTTGCCGGGTCGGTGGGAATGACCTGCAAGAGCAGGAACCCGGCGAAGAGCACCCCCAGCAGGATCGGTAGCGAGCTCAGGAGGCGCCAAAACAGCTGTCGCGTCACGTCGATTCGTCCCTGGGCGCACGGCTTCCGGGCATCCAGGTGCCCCTTGCCGTCGCCTGTTCMACATCCGGCGCGCCGAGCGGCGCAGGCGGCTTGCTCGCCGTTACTTCGCCGGCATGAGGTCCAACCCGTTGTAGAGCGCCGCTCCGCTGATGCCGTGCGGCTTGAACGGCTTGAGGGTGGTCCGCGAGACGACGGTCAGTTTCTCGTTCACCAGCGGTTTCCAGAGCACGACCTCATGGACGATCGCCTCGGCCTGGGCGAAGGCGCTGTAACGCGCTTCCGGCGAGGTCGCGCGGTTGCCCTCCTCGATCAGGCGATCGGTATCCGGGTCGTTCCAGTTCATCCGGTTGGGCGTCGGCATGTTGCTGGAGAGGAAGTAGAGGTTCATCGCCTCGCCGGCGCTCAGATAGGGGTAGTTCATCTGGTAGAGATCGAAATCCTGGGTCCGCAATTTGCCCCAGACGATTGTCGCGTCGTAGAGCTCGACCTTGAGATCGATGCCGATCTTGCGCAGATCCCCTTGGATGGCCTCGGCCATCTGGCGATTGGCGTCGCCCGTGAAACCGTAGAAATTCAGCGAGAGCGGCTTGCCGTCCTTCATGCGGACGCCCTTGGGGCCCGCGACCCAGCCGGCCTCGTCGAGTAGTGCCTTGGCCCGGACCGGATCGTAGCGGAAGGCGCCGAGCTTCATCCCGGGATTGAAGTCGAGGGTCGCCTTGGAGAAATAGGCGTTCGCCGCCTCGGCTTCGCCGAAGAAGATGGCATCGGCGATCGCGCCTTCGTCGATGGCGAGGCTGATGGCTTCGCGGATGCGCTTGTCCGCCAGATGCGGGCGCGTGATCTTCATGCCGACATAATGGGTGCGGAAGGCCAGGTCGGGATTGAGGAGCCGGATCTTCGGGTTCGCCTGCACCTCGGCGACGGCCCAGGCCGGAACCGAATAGGAGAGGTCGCCTTCGCCGGTCTGCAGGGCGGCGACGAGCGTCGCGGCCTCCGGCACGATCTTCCAGACGAAGCGGGCGACACCTGCCGGCCCCGCATTCTCCATGAAGGCCGGCCCCCAGCGATAGGCGTCGTGCCGGGTCAGCACGGTCTCCGTCCTCGGCTTCCAGGAGCGGAAGCAGAAAGGACCGGTCCCATTGAATGCGGAAATGCCGAAATTATCCTTCAGCGCCGCAGCTTGTTCCGGGTCGATGATGACGAAGTTGAACTGCGTCATCTGATAGAGCAGTTCGGAATAGGGTTCCTTGAGACGATACTCCACGGTGTAGTCGTCGAGCGCCTTGATGCTCTCGACCTTGCCCGCCTTCCATTTGCTGACGCCGGCGAAGTCCGGATTGAGCCAGCGCTCGACCGTGCCCACGACAGCCGCAGCGGTAAAGCGCTTGCCGTCGCAGAAGCTCACGTCGCGGCGGAGATGGAACGTATAGGTCCGGCCGTCCGGGCTGACCTCCCAGCGTTCCGCCAGGCCGGGGCGAACGGTCTTCAGGTCGCGGTCGAGCGTGACCAGCGTTTCGCCGACCATGTACAGCACTTCTGCTGCGGCGAGCGTCGTGGTGCGCTGGGGGTCGTAGCGATCGGCGTCGCTCGTTCGCAGGGCCGTCAGCGTGCTCTCTTGCGCCAGAGCAGCAGCCGGCGCGACGAGAAGAAGCGCGAAAGCAAGGCTCGCCGCGCGTGACCCGAAAGAATCCAACAAAACCCGCTCCCGTGCGATTGAGCCGCTCTCCCTGCCAGATCCCGGAAACCCGGTTCTGGTGGTCGCGAACGGCATAGTAAGGTGGCTGCCAGCGCCGGCCATAACGATAAGATCGCGTCACTTCGTTCCTTCGGGGAATGAAGTTTCAGCCCTTCGGTGCGAGCCGGTTTTCGTCGCGCTGGCGCTGCCGGAACAGGCTCACCTCATCCAGGACCCAGCGTCGGAACGCCTGGACTGCCGGCAGATCTCGTTTCCGCTCCGGGCACACGAGGTAGTAGGATTCCGCGCTCTTCATCGCGCGGGCGAATGGTGCGACCAGCCTTCCGTCGGCCAGTTCGGCTTCGATCATGAAGCGCGGCACGATCGCCATTCCCATGCCGCTGATCGCAGCCTGGATGATCATTTCGAACTGCTCGAAGCGAACGCCGTGGAACGGGTTGACCTCGCTCGCGCCGGCCAGCTGCAGCCAGTCCTTCCAGGCTCGCGGCCGTGCGCGGTGATGGAGCAGGGCGAGCCGATCGAGATCCGCGACCGTGCTGACGGGCCCGTGGGGAGCCAGCAGCGACGGAGCGCAGACAGGAATGATCTCTTCCTCCATCAGCAAGTCGGATGGACCGCCGGGCCAGGGCTTCTCGCCGAAATAGACAGCGATATCGATGTTCTCCTCGACGAGGTCGAAGGGCCAGGCCCGAACGGTCAGGCTGAGGGCGAAACGCGGATGCAGAGCCCGGAAACCGCCGATCCTCGGCGCAAGCCAGCGCGCACCGAAGGTGGGAAGGGTGGCGATGTTGAGTATTCCGCCGCCGCCCTGGAAGGCGAGCGCTTCCATGGTTGCCGATTCCATGATCTCGAGGGCCTCGCGCACCCTGGCGAGATAGAGCTGTCCCGCTTCGGTCAGGACAATGCGCTGTCTCACGCGCTCGAACAGGCGCAGGCCTAGAAAGGCCTCCAGCGACTGAACCTGTTTGCTGACCGCGCTCTGCGAGAGATTCAGTTCCTCTGCCGCGCGGGTGAAGCTCGAATGGCGCGCCGACGCCTCAAAGATCGTCAACGAAGGCAGAGACGGCAGGACGCGGCGCACGATGGGTTCCGGGCGGATCGACAAGGACCGTTCAATAGCGATGGGCCGTTGGGTTGGATACGGCAATTCGCCCGCGGACAGAGCGCATTTGCCCTGCGTCTCCGGCAGTTCGAGCCTCCGTTCCGAAGGGCCAGCTGCTAGTGCCTCAGGATACAGGCCACGCGCGA
The DNA here is from genome assembly GCF_056406775.1 of Allobosea sp. P1_A7. Lineage (NCBI taxonomy): Bacteria > Pseudomonadati > Pseudomonadota > Alphaproteobacteria > Hyphomicrobiales > Alloboseaceae > Allobosea > Allobosea sp. P1_A7. Next base: position 14,513 of record NZ_JBFTZN010000027.1, on the reverse strand, counting down.
CCCTGCCGCCGTCTCCAGCAGGGGCGGACGGGCCGCGCTGCAGGTCTCGATCCGGATCGGGCAGCGGCTGACGAAGGGACAGCCTGGCGGCGGCGAGAGCGGGCTCGGCAGGTCTCCGGTCAGGATGATCTTCTCGCGCCGGCGTTGCAGCAGCGGGTCCGGCAGCGGGATCGCCGAGAGCAGCGCCTGCGTATAGGGGTGCTGCGGCGTCTCAAACATCGTATCGATCGGCCCGCTTTCCATGACCGTGCCGAGATAGAGCACCATCGCCTCGTCGGCGATATGCCTGACGACCGACAGGTCATGCGAGATGAACAGATAGGCGAGGTTGAGATCGCGCTGCAGCTCGAGCAGCAGGTTCAGCACCTGCGAGCGGATCGAGACATCGAGCGCCGAGACCGGCTCGTCGAGAATGAGCAGGCGCGGCGACAGGGCCAGCGCGCGTGCGATCACCACGCGCTGGCGTTGCCCGCCCGAGAGCGCGCTCGGCAGACGCTCCGCGAAGGCGGCGGGAAGGCCGACCCGGTCGAGCAGCTCGGCCACGCGCTTTCGCCGGTCGCTGCGCGTCCAGCCGGCGATGGCGAGCGGCTCGCTGATGCTGGCTTCGATACTCATCTTCGGGTCGAGCGCGGCGCTCGGATCCTGGAAGACGATCTGGATCTCCTGGGCGAGTTGCGCCCGCTCGCGCCCCTTCAGCCCGGTGATGTCGCGGCCATCGAACGCGACCGTGCCACCCGTCGCCTGTTCGAGGCCGATCACGGCATAGGCGGTCGTCGATTTGCCGCAGCCGGATTCGCCGACCAGCGCCAATGTGCGGCCGGCCGCAACGTCGAAGGAGACGCCGTCCACTGCCTTGACCACGCCGCCCGGCGTACCGACGCCGCGACGCAGCTTGAAATGGACCTTGAGATCGCGGACCTGAAGCAGCGGCGATGCGGTCATACCAGCGCCTCGACATGGTCCGAATGCCAGCAGGCGGCGCGATGGCTTTCTCCGACGCAGGCGAGAGGCGGCGGCGCCAGGCAGGCCTCGTCCGCCAGCGGGCAGCGCGTCCGAAAGCGGCAGCCATCGGGCCAGGACCCGGCGCTCGGGACCATGCCCTCGATGGTGCGCAGCACGGCCTTGCGCTGGCCCTGCAGCGTCGGAATCGTGGCGAGCAGGAGCTTGGTATAGGGGTGGCGCGGTTCGGCGAAGATCGGTTCGACCGCGCCGCTCTCGACGATGCGCCCGCCATACATCACGCAGACATCGTCGGCGAGATCGGCAACGACGCCCATGTCATGGGTAATCAGCACGATCGCGGTGCCGACCTCTTCGCGCAGGCGGCGCATCAGGTCGAGGATCTGGGCCTGGATCGTCACGTCGAGCGCCGTCGTCGGCTCGTCGGCGATCAGCAGGGCCGGGCGACAGATCAGTGCCGAGGCGATCATGATGCGCTGGCACATCCCGCCCGAGAGCTCGAACGGATATTGGCGCGCGCGCCGCGTCGCATCGGGAATGCCGACGCGCGTCATCATCGCGATCGCCTCCTCGCGCGCGGCGCTGGCCGAGAGGCCGCGATGCAGGATCAGCGCCTCCTCGACCTGCTCGCCGACACGCATCAGCGGGTTCAGCGAGGCGACCGGCTCCTGGAAGATGATCGTCGCCTCATTGCCCCTGACATCGGAGAGCGCGGCCTCGCCAAGCCCTGTCAGGTCGCGCCCGTTGAGCCGGATCGCGCCGCCCATGAACCGTGCCGCCTTCGGCAGCAGGTCGAGCACCGAGAGCGCGGTCAGGCTCTTGCCGCAGCCGGATTCGCCGACGATGGCGAGGATCCGTCCGGCACCGACCGAAAGCGAGACCTGATCGATGATGCGGTTGCCGTCGATCTCGACGACGAGATCCTCGATCGCCAGGACGGGGGCCTCGGTCGTGCTCATGCGGTTGCCGCGACGACTGCCGCCCAGGCGCTGGTCGGATGGGCCATGCCGATGAAGCCGCCGGCGGAAGAGGTCATCACCGCCGAGGGAATCGAGAAATTCACGGGGTAGAGCGTGTCCTCGACGATCTCGACCGGGAAGGCGGTGGCGACGGTCGCGGCGACGTCGGGTTCGGCGCGGGCGTCGATCTTGATGCGCGGCGTCGAGGCATCGATACGCGGGCGATGGAAGGCCTCCTCCAGGGACAGACCGAGATCGGCGATGCCGGAGATCAGCTGGAGCACGGTCGGGAAGATCGTGCGCCCGCCGGCCGCACCGATGGCGAGCACCGGCCGCCCGTCCTGGCTCAGCACCAGCGGGCACATATTGGCGAGCGGCTTCTGGCCGGCTGCGATGCTGTTCGGCTGGCCGGGGCGTGGATCGAACCACATCATGCCGTTGTTCATGATGATGCCGGCATTCGGCAGCGCGACCTTGGCGCCGAAACGTGAGAGCAGGGTGTTGGTCAAGGAGACCATGGTCCCGTCGCGATCGACCACGCTGACATGGGAGGTGCAGCCCGCTTGCGGTGTCGCTGCATGGCCGAGCGTGGTCAGGCGCGTGGCATAGGCCTCGCGGATGGCACTGGCATACAGCAGGGCCCGTTGCGCAGGCGTCGTCTCGGGCGAGATCGGGCCGGACGCCAGACGCCCGGCCGCATCGAGGAAGCTCGGCCCGCCGCTGAGGCCGGGAATCGCGGCGATGTCGAAATCGCGATAACGCCCGGTTAGCGGCGGCGCCCAGGTGACGTCATAGGCTGCGAGATCGCCCGGCCGGATGGCCGAGCCGCCGGCTGCGAGATCGACTGCCAGAACGCGCGCCGTCTCGCCTTCGTAGAAATCGCGCGCGCCGGACGTCGCCAACCGCTTGAGCAAGGCCGCCTTCTGCACCATCGGCTTGAAGCGCCGCGTATCGGCTCCGGCCTTGGGCGCATGGCCATTGTCGAGCAGCAGGGCAGCCAGCACCGGGTCGCGGGCGAGGCCCGCCACTTCGATCGCGATGCAGAGCGCCGCGAACCAGTCGATCTCCAGCCCGCGCTCCGCATGCTCGATCGCCGGCTGCAGCGCCTCCTCCCAGGACAGGGTGCCATGGCGCTCCAGCGCCGCGGAGAAACCGGCGATCGCGCCGGGAACGCAGATCGCACCATAGCCGGAGACGTTCCGGTCCCCCACCACGGAGGGCCAGGCGAACCAGTTGCCGGTCTGGGCATCGGTGAGCGGATAATCCGCCGGGTCGATGCCGGCAGGCGCCCGGACATTGAAATCGAGCGTTTCGGTCGCGCCGGTCCGGCCATCGGCATGGACGAGGAAACCACCGCCGCCGACGCCGGAGAGCCAGGGCTCGACCGTGCTGAGCACCAATGCGGTGACGATGGCGGCATCCATCGCATTGCCGCCGCGCGAGAGCACGGCCGCGCCGGCCTCGGCGGCGTGCCGGTTCTGCGCGGCGACGAGGCCATGGGCCGAATGGACGGCAGGCCGGCGGACGGTGAAGGTCTGCATCAGCGCGGCGTCTTGAAGCGTCGTGGCGCGCTCGGCTCGGGCAGGCGCAACGGCACGCTGAAGCGCTGGGCATTGGCGCTTGCGGCATGATGGGCCGCGAGTTCGCCGACGGTCGCGATCCAGACGCCGGGCGAGGAGGTGACCGCGTCGAGCAGCCGCTCCAGCATCCTGATCCGCCCGGCCCGGCCGGAAATCCAGTCATGGATCGTCAGCATCATCATCCGGCCCTCGCGATGCAGCATGTGCCACTCGTCGAGCCAGGCCTCGAGGATGCCGCCCTGCGGCGACGGCGGAGCCCGGTCCGTCGGGCTGCCGGTGAAGCGGAAATAGATTGCGTCATCGACCGCCCAGAGCACCGGAACCTGGGTAATGCCGTCGATCGTGTAGGGATGATCGAAGCCCATCAGCGAGCTGTCATAGAGGCCGCGCCGCTTCACCTCCGCCAGCATGGCCGGCGTCATCTCCCAGGCCGGCGAGCGGAACCCCTTCGGCACGATTCCGGCCTGGGCTTTGAACAGCGCCAGCGATTCATCGAGCGCGCGGGCGAATTCCTCGGGACCGGCTTCGGTCGCGATCTCGTGGAAATAGCCGTGCAGGCCGATCTCGTGGCCGCGCTCGACGAAGGCCGGCAGCAATTCCGGATGGTTCTTCGCCACCAGCCCCGGCACGAACATCGTCGCCTTGATGCCGTAGCGGTCGAGCAGGTCGAGGATGCGCCAGATGCCGATGCGCGGGCCGAACAGCCGCTGCTCGATCTGTCCGAGCGTGGCGGGCGCGCCCTCGGACAGGTTCCAGAGATAGGGGCTCTCGGCATCGACATCGACGCTGAAGCAGAAGGCGCTGCTCTTGCCGGCCGGCCATTCGTAATCCGAGACGGGAAAGCGCGCAGGCGCAAGGGAGGTTGTCATCGTGCCCTCCACTAGAGCGGGTTCTTCTTGTCCTGATGGACGGCGAGCGAGCCGATGGAGTTGCCTCCGTCGATCGTCAGGGTCGCGCCGGTGACATAGGCCGAGGCGCTGCTGGCGAGGTAAAGCAGGCCATTGCCGACATCCTCGCGCGAGGAGGGGCGGCCGAGCGGGATCTGGGAGATCGTGCTCTGGATATGCGCCTCGGTCAGGTCGCTGACCTTGCTGCCGGCGGCAAAGCCGGGCTCGAGCGCATTCACGCGGATGCCGAATTCGGCGAGCTCGACGCCAAAGCCCTTGGTCAGCCGGTCGAGCGCCGTCTTGGAGGTGCAATAGGGCACGACGGTGCGCCGCATCTTGCGCGAGGCGCCCGACGAGATGTTGATGATCGAGCCCTTGACGCCCTGGCGCACCATCTGCGTCGCGATCTCGCGGGTCAGGATGAAGGGTGCGCGCAGGTTGACCGAGAAGATCCGGTCGAACTCTTCCGTCGAGGTGTCGAGCAGGAAGCCGCTGGGATAGATGCCGGCATTGTTGACGAGGATGTCGACCGCGCCCCAGCGCGTACCGATCTCGGCCGCAAGCGCCTTGATCGAGGCTTCGTCGGTCAGGTCGGCCGCCTTGGTGAAGCTCTCGCCGCCGAGCCCGAGCGAAGCCGCTAGGGCCGCAAGCTCGTCTTCGCGCGCATCGGTCAGCGCCAGCACCGCGCCGGCCTCGTGCAGCGTTTCCGCGATCCAGCGTCCGATCACGCCGCAGGCGCCGGTGACGAGCGCGCGTCTTCCCTTGATGTCGTCGAACATGGTCATGATCCCTAGCGGAAACGGGGGTCGAGGCGGTCGCGCACGGCATCGCCCGTCAGATTGACGGCCAGCACGAGCACAAAGAGGCAAAGCCCGGGGAGGGTCGCAGCCCACCAGGCGGTCGCGACATAGTTGCGGCCGGTCGAGAGCATCGCCCCCCAGCTCGCGGTCGGCGGCTGCACGCCGAGCCCCAGGAAGGAAAGGCCCGCCTCGAACAGCACCATCAGCCCGAATTCGAGCGTCGCGACGACGCTGACCGCGCCGATGATGTTGGGCAGGATATGGCGGAAGAGGATGCGCCCGGCGCCGGCGCCCATCAGCGCGGCCAGCCGGACATAGGGCATCGTCGCGACCGTGAGTGTCTGGCTATAGGCCACGCGGGCGTATCGCGGCCAGCGCGTCAGCGCGAGCACCATGATGACGTTGACGAGGCTCGGCCCCAGCACCGCGACGGTGATGATCGCGAGCAGCACGGCCGGGATCGAGAGGAAGACATCGACGACGCGCATCACCGCGACCTCGACGAACCCGCGCCGATAGCCGGCAATCATGCCCAGGACCGTGCCGACGGTCCCCGACAGGATGACCGAGGCGAAGGCGACGATCAGCGAGACCCGCGAACCATGGATGATCCGGCTGAGCAGGTCGCGGCCGAGCTCGTCACTGCCCAGCCAGTAATGGAAGCTGCGCGAGACGGTGCCTGGTGGCTTCAGCCGGCCGGCGAGGTTCTGGGCATTGGGGTCATAGGGCGCGAGCCAGGGCGCCAGGATCGCGACCAGCACCACGAGCGCGATGATCGCGACCGGCCACCAGCGGCCAAGCGCGAGGCGGCGGCGCGGGCCAGGGCTGGAGGCAGCGATCGCGCTCATCGCGCCCCGTCCAGCACGATGCGCGGATCGATGATGCTGTAGAGCACGTCGGAGAGCAGGTTGAGCAGCACGGTGACGAAGGCCCCCATCAGCACGACGCCCTGCACGATCATGAAATCGCGGGCCAGGATCGCCTGCACAGTCACCTGGCCGATGCCGGGCCAGGCGAACACCGTCTCGACGATCACCGCACCGGCGAGCAGGTTCGAGATTTCCAGCGCCGCGACTGTGATCAGCGGGATCGAGGCGTTGCGGGCGACATGGCGCAGCAGCAGCCGGCCGGTGCGGACCCCGCGCGAGCGGGCGGTGCGGGCATAGTCCTTCGAGAGCTCGTCGAGCAGGGCCGAGCGGGTGATCCGCGCAAAGGTCGCCATGCTGAGCAGGCCGAGCGCGAAGGAGGGCATGATGAGATGCGAAAAATCGCCGGTGGAGGAGGGTGGCAGCCAGCCGAGCAGCACCGAGAAGACCAGGATCATCAGGATGCCGCTCCAGAAGGTCGGCATGCTCTGGGCCGCCAGCACGATGCCGGAAGCGGCCTTGGCGATCGGCCTGTCGCGAAACACCGCGAGCAGGATGCCCATCGGCACGCCGATGCCGCAGGCGACGACGAGCGCGCCCGCCGCCAGCATCAGCGTGTAGGGCAGGCGCGAGGCGATGATCGTCAGCACCGGCACGCGCTGCACCACGGACTGGCCGAGATCGAAACGGGCGAGATCAGCCAGGAAGTCGAGATATTGCAGCAGAAGCGGCCGGTCGAAGCCGAGCGCATGGCGCAGCGCCTCGACATCGGCCTTGGTCGCGGTCTCCGGCACCAGCAGATAGGTCGGATCGCCGGTCAGGCGCTGGACGAAGAAGATCAGCGTCACCACCCCGAGGATGGTGACGAGCGCCTGTCCGGCACGCCTGAGAAGAAAGCCCTGCACGAAGCCTCAGTCCACCCAGCTCATGCGGTTCAGGAACATGCTTTCATTCGGCGTCGGCTTGAACTGCAGGTTCTTGGTCGCGCCGTAGAGCACGGCCGCCTGATAGAGCGGCACGAGCGGGGCTTCCGTCGCGATGATCTCGTGAACCTGCTTGTAGGCGGCAAGCCGCTTGTCCTTGTCGAGCGTCTGGCGCGCCTCCTCGAGCAGGCTATCGGCCTTCGGGTTGCGATAGGCCGACCAGCCGCTGCTCTTGTGGACCAGCGGGAAGAGCACGCCATCGGCATCCTGGCAGGCGCAGGACCAGCGCCCGAAGCTCAGCGTCGAGGTGGCCTCGGGGCCGGCCTGCGAGCGCTTGAGATAGGTCGCCATGTCGGTCATCGCGATCTTGACGGTGAAGCCGGCATCGACGAGCTGCTGCTGGATCGCCTGGACGATGCGCTGATCGAAGACCGGTGCGGTCGCAAGCTCGATCTCGGCCTTTGCCGCCGGGCCGGCCTCCGCGACTAGGGCCTTGGCCTTGGCGAGGTCGAAGCCAGGGCCGCTCATGCCCTCGATCCAGCCAAAACTCGCAGGCGTCAGCAATTGCGAGACGGGCTTGTCGAAGCCACCGAGCAGGCCGTCGACCATGCCTTCCTTGTCGATGGCATGGGCCGCCGCCACGCGCAGCTTGACGTTGTCGAACGGCGGCTTGGTGGTGTTGAGGCGCAGATAGGCGACGCGCTCGGTCAGGCCGATCAGGGCCTTGGCCTTGGCCGACGACTTGAGCTGGGCCGCCTGATCGCTGTCGAGCGTCACGCCGAGATCGCTGGTGCCGGCCTGGAGATTGGCGACCCGGGTCGCTCCGTCCGGCACGGCGCGGAAGATCACCGCCGGAAACGGACCCTTGTCGCCCCAATAGGCATCGTTGCGGGTGAGCGAGACCTGGACGCCGCGCTGCCAGCCTTCGAATTTATAGGGGCCACTGCCGATGGGCTTCAGGTTGAACGCATCCTTGCCGACGGCCTCGACAACCGCCTTCGGCACGATCGAGAGCTTGACCAGCTGGGCCAGCAGGGCGGGATAGGCGCCGTTGGTGGTGAGCTTCACCTTGGTCGGCGAGAGCGCGACGGCATCGGTGATCTTGTCGAACTGGCCGAGCTGCGGGCTGCCGAATTTCGGGTCGGTGATGCGCTTGACGCTGTAGGCGACATCCTCGGCGGTCAGCTTCGAACCGTCGTGGAAGAGGATATCGGAGCGCAGTTCGAATTCGATCTCGGTGTCGGAGAGGTATTTCCAGCTCGTCGCGACCTGCGGGACGATCTCGCCCTTGTCGTCGCGGGTGACGAGATTGTCGAAGATGTTGCGGTAGACATAGTAGCTGTCGGGGTTCCACTGCACCTGCGGATCAAGCGAGGACGGCTCGTTGACGAGGTCGACGACGAAGCGCTCCTTCGATGCATGGGCGGGGGCGGCAGAGAAAGCGAGCGCTGCGGCCAGCGCAGCAAGACGAGCATTCCGTGAGAGAGGGGTCATCGCTGCTGCTCCTTCGAGAGGGGGCGGGGCTGGTCGGTGGTGATGGTCGTCGTCCGTCGCGAGCGCCTTGCCGAGCGGGCCGGTGGTGGCGCGGGCCGCGATGCCGCCAGCATCAGGCCCTGGGCGAGTGCCTCGGTGAAGCGCCGGTGCTCCGCGGCGATGGCGAGGCTCGCCGCCTCGGCATCGCCAGCGGCAAGTGCGCTCACGAGATCGCCGAGCTCAGCCGGCGCAATCGGATGGCCGGCGAGGTCGAGCATGCGCACGATCCGATCGGCATGGTCCCAGATGTCGCCGAGCCAGCGGCGGGCAAGCGTCCCGGTCGCCGCGGCCAGCAGGTTGCGCAGCTGCCGTTCGGCGGAGCGCGCGGTCGAAAGCGCCACCGGCTCGGTCCGGCCCCGGACAGAGTCCATCACGCCAAGCAGCGCGGCCAGTGCAGCCTGGGTCTGCCCGCTCGGCTGCAGCGTCGCCAGCGACGGCTCCAGCCTGCGGCGGCCGTCCAGTACGCTCGCGATCAGGGCGCCGTCGACGGGTGCGATCTGCCAACCCTGGCGGGCGTGCCGGTCGACGAAGCAGGCCGCGGTGAGCTCGGTCAGCGCGACGCGGATACCGGCGCGGCCCAGTGCGAAGCGTTCGGCCAGGGCGGCCTCATGGACGAATTCGCCCGGCGCAAGCTCGCAGGAGACGACCGCCTTGCGCAGCCGCCGGCTTGCGACATCGAGCTGCGTCTCCGCAACCGGGAGCGACGAGGATGGCGCGAACGCAGGCGAGGTATCGAGCATGGCAGGCATGCTGGATCAGCTTCTGAGATTTCACAAGTGCTTTGTGACATCTCAAATAGAATGCCTTGGAGGCATCGAACGCGCACGACGCGGTCGGCTGTTCGGGCCGGGCCGATAGCGCAGGGGCTACAGTCTCTTCGGAGGCGGTGAGGACCTGAAGCATGGGCCCGAAAAGTGGATTGCGGATTTCGGGAAAGCTGATGCCCATTAAGAAAGATTGGATCATCGGACCGGATCCGCATCCGGTCCGATGATCTGGCCCGGGCGTTCGGTCAACTGATGAGATCGATCTTCTGAAGCGCCATCTGGACCTCGCGCAGGAATTGAGTGAGCGAGGCGCCGAACAGTCCAACGGACAGGACGAAGAGAAACGCTACGCCGCGCTCGTGAGCTAAGCCCAGGAAGGCGAGGGCGAAGGCAACAACCATCAGCAGGATCGTCGTCACCCCGCTGGAAATCGCGAACACGATGGCGCTGTTGATCAAGCCTGCTCGCCGTTCGAGGCGGGGCAAGTCAGCCTTGAGATCCGGGGCGATCGAACGATCCAGCGCGTTCAATGTTCGCGACCGGTCGAGAATGCGCTCGAGGCGGTTGATCAAGACCGAGATGAGGCCGACCACCGCGCCAAGGAGGAAGGCGGGTGCCGCTGCCTGGGTTATGACCAGCGACAGGTGATTGACGGAGGGAAGCTCGGACAGCACCGTTTCACCGTGCCCGCTGCGTCTGCTTGACGTGCGGGGCGTGACGGCCCTGCGGCGCCCATAGGGGCGCGAGTGGGGCTGCAGCGTATTTGGGGTTCATGGCGCCCTTCCAGAAAGCGTCGCGATCTGCGGATAAGTCACGTCGGGCAGCTTTGATCCGCCTGCCGTGATATGGCTTTGGCCGTAGGCTTGGCCCTTACTTGACCATGTCGGTTCGGGCGACGTCGATTTTCGCCTTCACCGCATCGAGGTTGAAGCCCGCGCCCTTCTGCATCGGTGAAAATTCAAACGTCCTCATGACAGGTTTCTCGACCTGCTGCTGAACGAAGACGAAGCGCCAGAATTCAGATATGAGCCAAGAGAGGTATTGCCGCGCACCATACTTGGTTCCGCTGTCGGGCCAACCCGTACGCTCGAACGGGGCCGAGGCGAACGTGGACCTTGGCCTTCTCGCACAGCCAGCCACCGGGGTTGGTCAATGAAGCGGTTGCCATTCTCGGCTTTGCCCGCCTGCACTCTGTCCGGCCAGAGGATCATCACCGGGAGGCGGAACCCACCTTCCGTGAGGCCCTTGCCCCGAACGACAGCTCGAAATGCGAGCGGTCCATGTGCTTGTAGCCGCGGAAACGGCCCCCCCAGCGCAGCGATACGCCCAGTTCGGTGGCGGCACGCTTGAGTGCAACTGCGATCCGGTTCTGGGCATTCGGATCGAAGATCACCCGGCCCTCCACATCGAGCGGCCACAGATCCACGGCATTACCCGAACGGTGTGAGCTCGCATGCACCCTGGACCAGCCCCAGGCGACCGCCTGGCGTTGCAGTGTGCGGTCGCGCCGGCCTGAGCCGATCACGAAGCGCAGGTCGGGATTGTCGGCCTGGGCCCGGCCCACCACCCTGGCGAGCGCCGGCTGGATCGCCCGGAGATTGGCCTCGTGATGTCCGAGCGGATCGGGATTCCAGGCGCGGAACATCGCCAGTTGATCCCGTCCGTATTCATCGACAGCCGGAATCCGCGCGTAGACGCCGCCCGGTCCGTAGGGGCCAGCGACATCCGCAGTTGCCGGCACGCCCGTTCTGGCTTGACCATGGGCGCCGCTCCCCCAGCCGCTGCCGAGGAGCGCGATGGCGAGGAGACCCAGGCGCAGGGGGCGTGCGAGGAAGCGTGCAAGGGAGCGCAGAGGTGCAGGCATGGCCAGCACAGTCGCAGCCCGATGCAGTCAAGGGAAGGCGGGATCGTCCGGCCCTCGGGGATGGGCAAGGCAGTGCGCGTCAGGGACGCTGCCGCAGGCTGGCCGGGGTCATCTCGCCTGGAATTCCGCCGCGAGAAAGTCGATGAAGCCGCGCACAGCCGGTGACAGCCCACGGCGCGAGGGAAAGACCGCATGCACGATTCCGCTCGGCAGCGTCCAATCCGGCAGGATGAATTCCAGTGTTCCTGAGGCGACCTTGTCCATGACCAGATAGTCCGCGAGCTGAGCGATGCCGACGCCGTCCTCGGCCGCCTGCCGCAGGGCGTCCATGTCGTCGGTGGCGTATCGCGGCTCGAACGCGATGCTGACAGGTTCGCCCGCAGCGTTGCGAAGCTCCCAGGCATGTCTGGGGGGGGACCGGATCAGATCCAGCCCTGGCAGCCGGCTCAACTGCGTAGGCGTTTCCGGCCGGCCGAACCGGTCGAGCAGAGCCGGGCTTCCGACCAGGAGCTGCCGGCTCTCTGCGAGCCGCTTCATCACCAGCCCCTCATTCTCGAGCGGAGGAAACCGGACGCGCAGGGCGATGTCGACCCCTTCCTCGATCACGTCGACGCGGCGGTTCGTTGCAGAGAGCTGCACGCGCACCTGCGGGTGGGCGATCAGGAAACGCGACATGACCGGGGAAACAAAGCTCAGCATCAGCGAGATCGGGCATGTCACGCGGATCATCCCGCGTGGTTCGGCGCTGGTGTTGTCGATCGCCTCCTGGGCGGCTTCTGCCTCGGCGATCATCGCCACGCAGTGCCGGTAATAGACTTCGCCGACTTCGGTCATCCCGAAATGCCGCGTCGAACGTTGCAGGAGCCGGCTCCCCAACCTGTCCTCGAGCAGCGCGATGCGGCGGCTCAGCGTCGATTTAGGCATGCCGAGCGCGCGCCCGGCTGGTGCGAATCCGCCATGCTCGACGACACGGGCGAAATAGAAGAGGTCATTGAGATCCTGCATCGCGTCGTTCCATTTTTGGAACGGACAGTACCGCTATGGCCGACTACAGGCAAATTCGTTCCACGAATATCTCTTGAGGCATCGGGGCTGCGGCCTCGATCGAACCCTACGGAGATATCGATATGGCCAAGAGTTCTCTGCTCACCCCCGATGATCACGCGCTCTTGCTGATCGATCACCAGTACCTGCAGCTGCTGGCGCTGCGCTCCCACACCAGCGAAGCGGTCGTCAACAACACGACCTTCCTCGCCAAGGCGGCGAAGCTGTTCAAGGTGCCGACCCTGCTCACCACGGCCTTCGCCGAGCGCCAGGCGCTGTTCGAGGAGGTCCAGGCCGTCTTCCCGGATCAGACGCCGGTCGACCGGACCGGGCTGAATTCCTGGGATGATCAGCGCGTCCTCGATTGGGTCAAGAAATCCGGCAAGAAGAAGCTGGTGATGGCGGGTCTGTGGACCGAAGTGTGCCTGAGCATGCCGGTGATCGACGCGCTTGCCGACGGCTACGAGGTCTACATCGTCACCGATGCATCCGGCGGAGGCAGCACCGAGGGCCATGAGCGCGGCGTGCAGCGCATGGTCCAGGCCGGCGCGCAGCCGCTCACCACCATTGCCTATGTCTGGTTCTCGGCCACGGCCGGCCCAGCGCCCCAATGCGGAAAGGAGAGCGACGAAATGAAGGACATCGACAGGGCACTCAATGTCGAGGTGAGGGGCGGCCTGCCGGATGAGCTACTCGCATTGCTGCGCAAGTTCCCGCGCGACCAGTGGGCGAATGATCCGAGCCTGCACGGGCTGGCCGAAGGCTGGCTCCAGAGGCATGATCTGTTTCGGGAGCTCTCGGTGCTGATCGGCGGCATGACAACCGATCTCAGGGAAGGTCGCACGTCCCCAGCCGCGTTCTTACCGCTCTTCCAGCGCCGGATGGGCCTTTTGCTCGGCGAGCTCGATGGACATCACCGCGTCGAGGATGAGCACTACTTCCCGTCCTTTGCCGCCGCGGCACCGAGGCTGCAGAAGGGGTTCGATATCCTCGACAATGACCACGATGTGATCCATGGCGCGATCGACCGGCTCGGAAGCGCCAGCCGCGAGCTCATCGCAGCGCTGTCGGGCGAGGTCTCGGGGCGCGACGGGGACGCGTTGCGCGTGGCCGAGCGGATCGCCGGAGAGATCGAGGGCTTCGACCGAACCCTGCTGCGGCATCTCTGGGATGAAGAGGATCTGATTATCCCCCTCATCCTGGAACGCACCCGGGATGATCCGGAATTCGGGTGACCCTTCGCGGCAAGCGGCGTCGACCGCGCCGCGGCAGGTGTCGTGCCTGCGCTTTGGGAGGATGGCTTGAGTTCGCGCGCTTCCTGTCTCATGGCTTTGGGAATGAGCGCCGATCTCGAGCCTTCCGACCCGCCCGATACGACCGAGTCGTCCCCACTGAGGGGCGATGTCCGAGCCGTGATCAAGGTCGATATCATGGTCATCGGCGCCGGCCAGGCGGGGCTGTCCAGCGCCTATCACCTGCAGAATCTCGGTCTTCTGGCCGGCAGGAACTATCTCGTTCTCGACAAGTCCCCGGAAGCCGGCGGCGCCTGGCAATATCGCTGGCCGTCGCTGACGCTCAGCACGGTCAACCGGATCCATGACCTGCCGGGCATGCAGTTCTCCGATGTGATCGAACCCGGCCTGACCGAGGTGAGGGCGTCCGAGGCTGTTCCCCGGTATTTCGCGGCCTATGAACGCAAGTTTCAGCTGCCGGTCTATCGCCCGGTGGCGGTCAAGGTCGTCTGCGACCGCGGCGACCGCTTCAGGATCGAGACCGATCGCGAAACCTTCTCGGCCCGCAGCATCATCAATGCCACCGGCACCTGGGAGACACCCTATATTCCGAGTTATCCGGGAGCCGACCGCTTCCTGGGCCGGCAGCTTCACACCCGCGATTACCGCACAGCCGACGCGTTCGCCGGGAAGCATGTCATCGTGGTCGGCGGCGGCATCTCCGCTCTGCAATTGCTCGATGAGATTTCCCGCGTCACCTCGACCACCTGGGTCACCAGGCGGGAGCCGCAGTTTCGGGACCGTCCCTTCACGGCAGAAGATGGGCGCGCCGCCGTCGCCATGGTCGAAGACCGGGTCAGGCAGGGCCTGATCCCCGGCTCCGTCGTGTCGGTGACCGGGATTCCACTGACACCGGCCTTGCTTGCCGCCCGCGAGCGCGGCGTGCTGAAGCGTGTGCCGATGTTCAGCGAGATCACCGAACAGGGTGTGCGCTGGGCCGACGGAGCCGAGCAGAGGGCCGATGTCATTCTCTGGTGCACCGGTTTTCGCAGCTCGCTCGACCATCTGGCGCCGCTGCAGATCCGGGACGAGAAGGGC